>CAWUUP010000134.1:0-2611 GCA_963925255.1 uncultured Luteolibacter sp. | reverse complement strand
CGAGAAAACAGCTCAGGGCATTCGTAACTTCGCAGCAGACATCGTGAAACTTGAGAAACTCGTCAACGAAGCTCTCTAAGATCTAATTACCTCACACATCAGCCCCAACTCGTAAAAAAGTTGGGGCTTTTTTATGCATTCGTTCCATATGCATCAGGCTTTTAATTACAGGGAGAAATGAGGTAAATGAGAGCGGAGTTTTGCAAGACTCTGTATTAATTCCATCTCCTTCTCTTCACCCGTCATCTCCTCGCTCCTTGTAGAGAAAATGCCGGGATATTCTAGCCTCTCACTTCTTCATTCCATGCGGCACTCTACGGCCCCGACATATCGGAGTGGACGAGAGAGCCCTACCATTTTCACCTCTCATGCAGCCAGTTCCATATCGCTTGGTATTGCTTGAATGCATCTCCATCAAGGATATCACCGCGCTGTGATTGATTGCCCTCAGCATATTTTGGCATCTTATTTCCGGGAATAACCGCAGCAGGATGATCCATCCAACGATAATAATATCCCTCTCTCAAACGCTCTGGGATCAATTTAAAATTAACCGCACCCACCTCAAAAGCGGCAGTCGGCTCGATGTCACCAATGCCATGACAAGTATTACAACCGAAGCCATCAACGCCAACTAACGAACCACCAATTTTTACCAATTCAGGATCCGCCTCAATTTTGATAGGCGCACATGGTTCGAAGCCATGGAGTTGGCTAAAGCCTTCCGCAAACGGTTTCGCATAGGCTTTGAAGGCAGGCATACGAGTTCCTAACCACGGTCTAGGCCGATGCTCTACAGTTCCAGCAAGCATGCTTTCAATGTAACTGGTGTAGAGCATCTCTCCGATAAAGGTGAGTTGCGGACGTGATTGATCCACACGCTCATCGAGCGTTTCTAAATGCGTCACTAGACCTGAGGTCGATGCCTGCAGTGAGTTAAGCAATGATGCTTCGTCATCCATGGCGTGACATGCCGTGCAGCGCTTAGCTTTGACTTGTCGTTCTGCAAATTCCGCTAAGTTTTGCTTTTTCAAAGAGTCCGGACCCACTTTCGAAAATGCGAGTAGAGCTTCAAGATCGCCTTTTCCTAGATTTGGAACTGGCAGATCTCTGCGTGAATCTTTGGCAGCAACACAACCTTTCTCAGCCCAATCTAATTTAAAAATACCATTCAAGCTAACCGCTTTGGAAATCCCACCAGGTAAACCCGGATGACAAGTTCCGCACTGCAAACTTTCAGCAAGTGCAGCTCCACGAGTTGCGTCACCCGCTGGAAATTTGTAGTCCAATTTTGTCCCTTTACCCACGGACTGAGTCTGCAGAAATCCTGCAATCGACGCTGCCTCGTCATCCGAAAGTCGGAAATTTGGCATGCCCGTATAGGGATGATAGGCCTCAGGCATTTTTAAAAAAGCGACTAGCTGGCCCGGTAGGAATTTTGACGAGACATTATTGAGCGGAACCCGATTCGTGCCATCTGCTTTCGCCTCTTCATTGGCAGGATAATGGCAAGCGATGCATCCTAACTCATGAAAATTAGCGCCTCCTGCTTTAATCAGCTCTTTATCGGGAACTAACTCGATCTTTCCTCCCGTCTTAGAAGCCGTGAGAAACGCTGTTAGATCAGCAGCCTGTTGCAATCCTTCGCTGGTCTCGGGATTGATTAACTGAGGCATGTGCGTGTTCGGCTTGAGCTCCTTTGGATTTGCGATCCAATTTTTTAACCACGCATCAGTAACACGATCGCCGATACCAGCCAAGATTGGTGAGATCTCACCTGTTTCAGGCATAGGATCCGGCCCAAAACCACTTTCAGGAGCATGGCATTTTGCACAATTCTGTTCCGTGAAGACCAAGCGGCCATGCCGAATCAAACCGCCCTTGATTACATCTTCATTCGTCTCAGACGCGAACGCTGTCGGAGGCATGGTCTGACGGGTCATCTCTTCCCCTTCCCAATACAATCTGAAGTTTGCTGAACCATCTTCAGCACTCGAATATTTAAGCGATATTTCATGCGAACCAGGATTCAAACGCAGACGTTTTGATTTGGCTTTACCAAGTTCACCTTCTTCCGAGACAGCTAACTCATCATCAATCATCAAAGAGGCGTTGCCTTTACCTTCGAAAGAAAAATAAAGCCGACTGCGCTCCTTAATCTCAATATTGCCGGTCCACTCAACATCGAATTTACCAACCGAAAGAAAGGGTGTCGGAGGTTTCCCAATCGGGATGAATAGAGCGGGGAAGCGGACGAGACGCGTATCCTTCAGTCCGTTCTGAGTGAAGGTTGCGACTAGCTCCGCGTTAACGGTGCTAATCAGAATAAAGCTTAAGGCAATCGATTTCAACATGACGAATGAACGGAACTATTTCGCGGCGTAAACGGTTGCGTGAATCTCACTTTTGAGAACCTCACCATCCGTATCTTCTAGATCGTAACTCACTTTAAGAGACATCGAAGGCTTCATTCCTTCCAGCACGAGTTCAACCGTTTTTCCATCAGCAGCAAGTTTAGCTGATGTAATTTTCACGTCGTCACGTTTGCGATGCGTTTTAGATTCAGCAGTTAAAGCTTTTTCTCTCAATGCCTGGTCAGGATTATCTACGG
>CAWUUP010000133.1:0-5204 GCA_963925255.1 uncultured Luteolibacter sp. | reverse complement strand
GTGCATCGGATCTCGCATCGAATTGGCATGAAGCCCGTGATCTCAATTTCACGCGTGCTTACCTCGGCGAGCTTAATGCCGTAACCGCCGCGGATATTCGCCGGGTCTGTCAGAGACTCACGGAAAATCGCCTGACCTTTACTTCACTTGATCCACTGGGCTTTACCCCAGTTTCTGGCGCAAAGAAATCCACGAAGAGCCAAGTCGAAATCACCACCCACACATTGGAGAACGGCCTTCGCGTCGCCTTGCTGCCAGATCACCGCGTTCCACTCATTCATTTTCAAGCCGTCATTGGAGCTGGGCTTCTTTCAGAAACTCCTGCGAACAACGGCTTGAACCAACTCCTTGCCTCCACTCTAACAAAAGGCACTGTTTCACGCTCCGCGGATGATGTAGCTCTTAGTCTGGAGTCGCTCGGCGCATCGATCTCTGCTTCCGCTGGTAACAACGCCCTGCTTGTTCAAGCCGGCGGCCTCGCTGAAGACACACGGGTCATCCTCGATATTTTATCGGATGTCCTGCTCAATGCCTCATTCCCCTCGGAAGCTATCGCGCGCGAAAAAGCATCACAAATTGCCGCGCTTGAAGAGGCGCTTACCGACCCACTTCATAACTGCTTCACTCAACTCCGTAGCACTCATTTCTCTGAAAGCGGCTACGGTCTCAACTCTCTAGGAACACTCGAAACGCTTCCAAAAATCGATCGCTTGGATCTCTCTGCGCATCACTCACTGCATTTTAATGCCTCAAACCTCACACTCGCCGTTGCCGGTGATTTCGATCCTGCAGAGATGATCGCACTCATTGAGACTCATTTAGAAACACTGCCAACCGGAGAGGCATGGAAAGCGCCAAAATCTAAAATCACATCTGGGAAAACGACGGAAATTACACTTCCTAAAAAACAAGCCGTGCTCGCCATCGCTTATCCTGGTAGTGATATCAGTGGCCCTAACAGGCATGCGCTCACTTTCCTCCAAGAATACGCCTCCGACATGGCTGGCCCGCTGTTTGGTCGCATCCGTGAGGAACTGGGCCTTGCCTACCGCGTTGGTGCCAGCCAGTTCCTTGGCTACGATACCGGCTTGTTTTTCTTTTATCTCGCCACTTCTCCAGAACAGCTCGACCTCGCCCGAACGGAGCTCGATAAAGAAATCGAAAAAATCGCTACCGAAGGGATTCCTGATGAAGCTTTTGAACGCGTCCGCTCAACCGTCCTTTCCGGAGTTGCGATCCAACAACAATCGCCATCCTCAAATGCGCGCCACGCTGCGCTGGATCTTCTTTTCGGCCACGCTGCAGACACCCACCGTCTACTTCCAGAAATTTACGCAAGCATCACACCGAAGCAGGTTCGTGAAACAGCCAAATCCATCTTTGCTGCCATGCCAACCGTCTCAACTGTGATGGGAGAAGAAATAGCCAAGGAAAATTAATATCCAAAATGGTAGGACGCTCTTATTTGAGGTTTAGAATTTAAAATTTAAAGTTTTTCCAGATGCATACGCTTTCCCGCACGCCAATTTCAGATAAGGAATTTGTTCCTTCGCATTACTTTCGACGAATGGAATTGAGCGAGCTCCGGAATGGTGAGCAACCTCTGGAGATGGACTTGGGATGTGGGGATGGATCGTTTTTGATCGATCTTGCAAAGCATCATCCAGAGCGGGATTTTATCGGTGTTGAGCGGTTACTGGGTCGTTGTAAAAAAGTAGCGAAGAAGATCGCGCGCGCCGGTTTAGATAACGCAAAGATTCTACGGTTGGATTCGAAATATGTGGTTGAGTGGTTGTTGCCGGAGGCGTCGCTTTCACGGATTCACCTGCTCTGTCCCGATCCATGGCCGAAGTTTAAACATCATCGCCGCCGCTTGGTTCAGATTCCTTTTCTTGGTTCGGTGAAAGCAGCCTTAGTTCCCGGCGGTGAATTTCTTTTCATGACCGATCACGAGGAATATTTCGAGTATGCCTGCGAGCAAATCCACGCCAGTGGCATGTTTGATATTTTACCGTGGGATGAAGATTCGTTTTTCTATCCCAAAACCGATTTCCAAATTCAATGGGAAGCAGAAGGAAAGTCGATGAATCGGATAAGGTGCAAGAGGGGAGAGTAGAGAGCGGAGAGGAGAGAGTGAAATGAACTCCGTGCTCTTTGCTCTCAGCTCTTCGCTTTCACACACCCTTCCGCATGATCATCGACCATGCCGGTGGCTTGCATGAAGGCGTAGGTGATGGTGGAGCCGCAGAATTGAAAACCGGCTTTTTTAAGCGCTGTGCTTAGCGCTTCTGAATCAGGAGTTTTGGTTGGGTAGTCGGCCATGGTGCGTGGTCGCTGTTTCTTTTTTGTTGGTGCAAAGCGCCATAACCATTCGACCGGATTTTCCAGCCTGAGCCATGCTCGTGCGTTGTCGCGGACAGAGAAAATTTTCCCTCGGTGGCGGATGATCCCTGCATCGGCGACGAGGGCTTCGAGCTGTGCATCAGTCATTTCTGCAGCCTTCTCAGGAACAAAGTTTTTAAAGACGGCGCGATACCGCTCACGCTTCTGCAAAACCGTCCACCAAGACAATCCCGCTTGTGCGCCTTCGAGGCAGATCATTTCAAAAAGGTAACGCGGATCACGCGAAGGAACGCCCCATTCCTCATCGTGATATTTCACATAGAGAGGTTTGTCTGCGGGTAGCCAAGGGCAGCGGGGCATGGGTAAACTTTAAGTTGAGAAGTCAAAAGTCGGAAAGTCGAAAGTCTGAAGGTCATCATGTCTCCCGCCGCACCAGCGGTTCTAGCTGAGACTTGCGACTTTTAGACCTTAGACTGGTTGCTTCATATAAAACGAATCATCATTTTACTCACGCTTCAACGTGAATAAGCTCTGATCCAGAAAGCCTCGAATCATTAGCCGCTCTTTTTCGACGGTAAGCGTCAGTCCACCGGTTTGTTGGCGGTCGATGATCTTGATGGATTTTTTGCCTAAACGTTCCATCTGTTCGAGACGAGGCATATCCATTTTGCTGCCTGCGAGGCGAGGGACGATTATGGTTTGAGGAGCTACGGCATCTACGAAGTCTTTTGTTAGACTGAAATCGCTTTGATGCAGGCCGGCGACGATGAGATCTGCTTTGAGATCGATTCCACTTTCCAATAATGCCTGTTCGCTTAAGCGCCCCGCATCGCCTAGCCAAAGTAGTTTCCAGTCATTCCAATGAATCATGAAAACGAGACATCGATCATCGGCCACTGTTCCAACGGCTTGATCATGGGGCGAGAGTAGAACTTCGGCACGTGCTCCATTTCCCAATTCCATGATAGATCCGCGGTGAGGCTTGATCAGGTGAATGTTGGTTTCTAGGGTTTCCCAATCAGCTGCGACAGAGCTTTTCGCCAAAGGCATGCCTATCACCACTTGGCGGATGGGAAGCATCTCCTGCATCAGCTGCGGCGGAGCGACGTGACCGGAATCGGCATGGGTTAAAATAACAGAGTCTGGTCGCATCCCGAGTTGATTGAGCGACATTCCGATGGTGCCCTGCAGGCTGAATTTTCCGCCAGTGTCGATCATGACGGCATTGCCCTGAGTGGATGCGAAGCAAGCCGCATCTGCTCCGTAACCGAGATCGTAGATGATGAGGGTGTCTTGGCTGGGAGATTTCACCGAAGCCCAAGCGCCTGGGATTTTTGCAAACGCGCCTGCAGTCCACGCACAGGTATTTGCGACGACGGCGTTGTTGCGGTTGAGAAACTCAGATCCCTTTGGCCAGACAGGATGCACCAATGCAGAGGTCAGCGCGATGACGAGTAGGATAAACACCTGAAATACTAGAAATACCGTAGCTAAAACTGAAACTGGCGTGATGACTCCGAAGTGAAACACACTCAGCGGGCTCGAGCCAACGGATGCAGCGAGCGAGACAGCGAGGCTTTTTGTGAGCTGCTCCTTTAGTTTTAGCCACTTCATTTGCAGCCATGACAGTTCACTCTTTGGGAGTAGCTCTTCTTCTTCTGCAATCCAATCAAAGCAGCGCCGCGCAATCGCCGCTCCAAGACCGATGGCTGCGACGACTCCGTAAGACAACTGAACGCCTGGCAGCCGAATGATTGCAGGATTCCAAAGCATCGCAAACAACAGCACGGTGCCGAGTGAGTTAAGAAGGTCAGGTCTGCGCCGCAACATGAAGGACCCAAGGAATACCGATCCCATCCATGCCGCGCGCACCGCGGCCGGACCGTTACCGGTCAGCCAGACATAACCAAACATCATAAAAATCATGAGGGGGATCGCCCACCTTCGTGGACAATTCAAGAGGCTCAGGAGTCCCCACCATATCGCGCCAATCATTGCGACATGTAAGCCGCTTACAGTGAAGACATGCAGCGTGCCGCTTTCACGAAAAGCTCGGATCAGCCCCAATGAATCTCGAGATTTTTCGCCGATGACTACCGCAAGAATCACTTTTGCCGCCGTGTTCTCGGGATCAAGTCCCGCGATGATGCTTTGATGAAAGGATGCTTTGAACTTGGCTTTTATATTTGAGATTGGGCTAATCCAACGTTGCTCACGCATTTCACTCGCGCGAAATGTGCCAACGATTCCCTCCGCGCGCATCAACTCCATCCGATTTGGAAGACCGGGATTGCGTTCGGGTTCGAATGCTTCGAAAACGCCGTAAGAAATAAGCTCGGTCCCAGCGGGTGGTGGAGCGCCTGCGCCTAGCCATTGAACCTTGATGGCAGGCTCGCCTAATCGCTGGATTTTTGCGATCGCGTACCAGCGGCCCCTTGCGCCTTTTCCACCTTTCGCATCTTCTAGCAGTCGAGCTTCGACGCACTGAGGTGCTTGTCTTGCGAGCCAAGCTTCACCTTCGCGTTGATGGGTGAAACGAAACTGAGCATTTACCAAAATCGCGGCACTCAGAACAAAGGTCACAACGGCCATCTGCCAACGGATCAGCCATGCGTATAGTAGAGAGAAACAAACAGCAGAAATCCATCCGAGTCCTGTCTGCATTGTTTCAAGTGAAACGACCGCGACGATCCCTGCAGCGATGACGAACAATGGCCGCTTAACCCAGAAGCGGGAAAATATTCCGACGAGGTTCAAATTAAAGGGGGGAGAGTGGGGGGAGAGGAAATGGGGAGAGGAAATGGGGAGATGGCGGGGAGATGGCGGGGAGATGGCGGGGAGATGGCGGGGAGATGGCGGGG
>CAWUUP010000132.1:0-3948 GCA_963925255.1 uncultured Luteolibacter sp. | reverse complement strand
TTGCAGTGCGCTCTTGATCACCCCATGTGAATGAAAGAGGAACATTTTCAAGGGTTAGATCACTGAGGTAATGTGATGTTGTGTCGGTTACTTTGAGATCTAGGCGAGTATTTCCGGGTAGTCCTGAAAAGCGTTTTTCTAGTAAATCAAAAAATGCTTGATGAAGCATTTCTTCGTTTTGGGTTTTTACGACGGAATTACCGAGGTCAAGCGATGCACGGGCAGTGGCGAAAACCATGCCAAACAATATTGTGATCAGTAGAAGAGAAATCACAATTTCTAACAGGGTAAAACCGTTTCGGTTTCTCTGATGATTTTCGTAGTTAGATTTCATGGCTGATACATTAGGTTGTAGCGCCATGTTTCCACGGAACGAGATTGCCATTTTCCATCAGCGAACCAATTTGCGGTTATCTCGATGCGATACATTTCCTGAAGAACTTGCCCGTCTTGGTTTTCCAAGTCCTCGATGGGGGAAACAACCACATCGAGTTCGATGTCGGTGCCATTAACTGGGATTTGGGTAGTGCCTTCTTCAAGAGTCGGGAAGGATAGTTGTTCGGTGAGGGCCGAATCTAAAATACGGGTAATTTGGAGCTCGGTTTGTGCGATAGTTGCGGTTTCTGCCATGCGATGAAATGCGACAACAAGTCCCGTGCAAGCCATAGCGAAAATACCCAATGCGATGACAACTTCCATGAGTAGGAAGCCATTCGCTTGATTTGGTGATTTCTTAGTCGATTTCAAAATCGAGAGTTTTAGGTGGAGTGACTAGTTCGCTTCGAGTTCAGAGTCGGCAATACTGGCGGTAAGTGGGTGATAGGTATCTTGCGCGTAGCTGTTGTTCATATTTAAACGAACGGTGATGGGTTCGCAGAGCCCATCTGGATCGAAGCGCCAAATGGGAAATTTGTTCTCAGTGGGAGCAATGAAAGATGCGGTATTCCAATGGCGAATCGTCAATGTGATACTTGAATCTACCTTGAGAGTTTGATGAAGATCAGTTCTTGCTTCACCATCGCTTGAGCTACCACCTATCTCATTTCCCATTGCCGTGGTAAGCTCATAGTCGTTGGTCTGGGTTAGGGGGAGTAATTCGATGGAGTTCGTATGGAACACAATCGCATAAGGTTTCTGGTGCAAAATAGCTGCAGTGCGCGCTTTTTTAGCGAGCATCTCGATTTCACTGGATTGGTTACGGAGTGTGCGTTCGGACGATGTCAGGACGACGGTTGCAATAGACCCCGCAGCGATTAAACCGATAATGATGAGAACCACGACGATCTCGATCAGTGTGAAGCCTCTTGAAGTTGATAAACCTTGAGGGGGTGAGAATGAGTTTGAATTGGAACTTTTCTCACCACGGAGACACAAAGGTCGCAGAGTGTAACGGAGCTTGTGCTGTGTGCTCGAATGCAATGGATTGATGCTCCTAGTGATTTCTTAAAACAGATTGTATTAAGAAAGTGATAAGTAGAAATCCTGTGCGTTAGTCTTGAGAGGACATATCGTCATCGGTGTTTTCGAGTTGATCGGGACCGAAGGTATAGATTTCAAAGTCGGAAGAGTCTTTTTTGCCTGGGTTACGGTAGCGATAAGGCACTCCCCATGGGTCAGTTGGTACACCTTTTGATCCAGCGGATGTCCAACGTTTCGGTATGGGAGGATTGGAGGGTTTAACAAAGAGAGCTTCGAGTCCCTGTTGGGTTGTAGGCGCATTATTTGCGAGCATCTTGTAGTTTAATACGGCTGCTCTGAGGTTGTTGAAGTCACTTTCAACACGTTGGATTTTGGCACCGTCACCAAGCTTGTTGAGTCCAACAATCGATCCTCCAATGATCACGGCGATGATGCCTAAAACGATGACGATTTCTAAAAGGGTAAAGCCGTTTTGGAGAGTGCTGTTGGTAATTCGGCCGGGAGAATTGATTTTCATGGTTTAAGCGTATGAGTGAGAAGTGCGTGAAACGATAGTCAGAATATGGCGATATCCTATGACAGATGAGTTGAGTGTCAACTTTCAGTCTCTATGACTTCCTCGTCTGGAGTGTCTATCACCTCGACTGAGAGGGTAGTATAAACGCTGTCACCGACCACTAGAGTTCCGGATTGGATGTCAGCGGCAGCGAATTGACCGATCTTTTCGCCAGTCACTTTGAGGTTCGCTGCCCGGCCATCAGGGCCGACTGTGGCGAGGATAGCTCCGGTTTGGGTGTTCCAAGTTCCGTAGGATTGAATTAGGATGAAGTTTTGGCTTTTGTGAATGGAGGCAACTCTACCGACCAGACGAGCTTCCTCTCTGGTTTTGGGAGGAGAGGTGGCTGTTTCGGCGATTTTATCTGCACAGGAGCTGAGAAAGAAAGCGCAGGTTAGCCAGCTCATACCTAGAAATCGCAGTTGAGTTTTTATTTTTACCGCAGAGACGCAGAGGTAGCAAAGGGCAAGCAGAGCCGGATAAGCGAAAAAGGATTTATTAACAGGCGAAGCTGACATTGCTTGAAGGGAAGAAGGGAGATCAAGGAGCGAGTCGATCGATTTGCCATGAACTATCGGACTGGCGGGTAAAGAGAAAGCGATCGTGGATACGGCCTGGCCCTCCCTGCCAGAACTCCATGGTTTTAGGAACAATTCGGTATCCGCCCCAGAAGGAAGGGAGGGGAATTTCACCGTCTTGGAACTTGGATTTTATTTCCTCGAACTTTTGAAGGAGGATTTTTTTGGAAGTAATGACTTCAGATTGGTTAGAGACCCATGCACCGATCTGGGATTCACGTGGGCGGGTCATGAAGTATTTAAGCGATTCCGCAGCGGAAATTTTCTCAGCAACACCTTGGATGATGATTTGGCGTTCGAGAGTGACCCATGGAAAGAGCAGGCATACTTTAGGGTTGGCTTCGATGTGCTGAGATTTTCTTGATTGGTAGTTTGTGAAGAAAGTAAATCCCTTTTCGTCAAAAGCTTTAAGTAGCACAGTCCGTTGAGATGGGAAGCCATTGGGAGCGAGGGTTGATAACGTCATCGCGTTGGGCTCGGGAATGTTAAGTTCGGTCGCTTGTTGGAACCAATGCTCAAAGAGTTGGATAGGATTGTCTCCTAAATCGGCGCGTTGGAGGCCATTGGCAGAGTATTCTTTTCTGAAATCGGATAAATCCATGTGTGTGGGAATTTTAATTCTTAAACTTCAAACTTCAAGGAAGAGGATTGGTGGGGAAGACTCTAGACGGTGAGAAGCAAGACACAAGAGGGTAGATTTCTAACGAAGGCTTTTGGACTGTAAATCGCCAAATTCTGATTTAGAGTTTGATGTTCTTAGGTATACTGCGATTTACTTTCCGCGATGAAAATGAACAAATTCGGGGTATTGGCGTTTTGTGCGATCGCTATTGTGGGATGTAAGGAAAAACCGAAACCGGTGCAGATTCCACCAGGTCCTTCTCAATTAGGAGAAGTAGAGAAACCCACTGAGGTGAAAAAGCCTGAGGAGGTGAAGAAGGAAAAGATCGTTTTGAGTCCCGAAGAGCGTGCAGCAAAGACGGGTTTCGCTAAATATCTTCCTGCGGATACAGAGATGTTACTTTCTGTTTACCAAGCCAAAGAGTCTTTCGATAAGTTGAATGCGCTGAAGATTGTTGGGGTGATGAAGGAAGCAAAAGAGATTGAAATTGAAGAAGGCGGGCTACTTGAAGAGGAAATAGAATTGGAAGCTGAACAAGCTGCAGAAGATGATTTTGCTGGTGATATGCCAGATGATGAAATGACTTCGGGTTCAGAAGCTTGGGCTCTACTTGGTCAAGAAGTGACGATTGCTTTTGGAAAAACATCTGGAGAGCAGTTGGGGCATTTGTTAAAAATAAATGAGCGTATGTCATTTTTTCAAGCTGCTGCGTTTGGAAAGGCGCTGGAGGCACTCCTTAAGAGCGGAGACATGAATGATTTTAGCAAATTGTT
>CAWUUP010000131.1:0-3154 GCA_963925255.1 uncultured Luteolibacter sp. | reverse complement strand
AGAAACCAGCTGCGAAGAAATCCGCTGCAAAGAAATCCTCCGCGAAAGCCACTAAATACGTTTACACTTGGGGAGCAGGTAAAGCCGACGGACACGGCAGAATGAAAGAACTACTCGGAGGTAAAGGTGCAAACCTTGCCGAGATGACCCTCATCGGTCTTCCAGTTCCTGCAGGGTTCACGATCACCACTGAGGTCTGCACTTACTACTACGATCACAAGAAAACCTATCCAAAAGTTCTCCGCTCCCAGATGGAAGCTGGTGTTGCTAACATGGAAAAAATCATGGGTTATAAGTTCGGTGACGACAAAGGTTTCCCACTACTTCTCGCTGTTCGTTCCGGTGCTCGTGATTCAATGCCAGGTATGATGGACACGGTTCTCAATCTCGGCCTTAACGATAAGACTGTTGAAGCTCTTTCCAAAGCAACCAAGAACGAGCGTTTCGCATGGGACTGCTATCGTCGCTTCATTCAGATGTATGGCGACGTTGTTCTCGGAGTGCAGAAACTTCCTAATGAAGATCACGAGCCATTTGAGCACGCGATTGAATCTTTCAAACACGCGAAATACAAAAAGGACATTGTTGATTCAGAGCTCACCGCTCAGGACAACAAAGACATGGTAGCGATCTTCAAAAAGCTCGTTCTTGAGCGCACTGGTAAAGGCTTCCCTGAAAATCCATGGGAGCAGCTCGAAGGAGCAGCTGGCGCCGTGTTTAGTTCATGGATGAATGACCGCGCAATCGTTTATCGCCGCAAATACGGTATCCCAGCTGCATGGGGCACAGCCGTTAACATTCAGGCGATGGTCTTCGGTAACACAGGTTCCAACTCCGGTTCCGGCGTTGCGTTCACACGCAACCCTGCGAACGGTGAAAACGTTCTCTACGGTGAGTTCCTCGTGAACGCTCAAGGCGAAGATGTGGTTGCTGGTGTTCGCACTCCAGACGCAGTTGCAGGAATGGCGAAAGCACTTCCAGCTGCATTTAGAGAGCTGATGAAAGTCCGCAAGATTCTTGAAACTCACTTCAAAGACGTTCAGGACGTCGAGTTCACTATTCAGGAAGGTAAACTCTTCATGCTTCAAACACGTAACGGTAAGCGCACCGCCGCTGCCGCTCTCAAGTTTGCTGCAGACATGGTGAAAGAAAAACTCATCGATTGGAAAACCGCTGTGTTGCGTAACCCTGCTGATCAGCTTGATGCACTACTCGCACCTGTTTTCGACATCGCTGAGACCAAGAAAGCAACCATCATTGCTAAAGGTCTCCCAGCGGGTCCTGGTGCAGCGTCTGGTAAAATCTACCTTAATGCAGATCGCGCCGAGGCAGCTTCGCATCGTGGTGAAAAAGTTCTGCTTGTTCGTGTTGAAACCTCACCAGAAGACCTTCGCGGCATGATCGCTGCGGAAGGTATTCTTACCTCACGTGGTGGTGTTTCTTCCCACGCAGCTCTCGTTGCCCGTCAGATGGGTAAAGTTTGCGTCTGTGGTGCTTCAGGTGTTGAAGTTGATTATAACAAGAAAACCGTTAAAGCAGGTGGCAAGACTTTCAAAGAAGGTGACTACCTCTCCATCGACGGAACCGCTGGAACGGTTTACGGCGGAGAACTCGCTACCGAGCCTTCCGAAATCATCACTGGCCTGATCTTCAACAAGAAGTCCTCACAAAGCACTGAGAAATACAAAAACTTCGTCAAGTTGATGGACTGGTGCTCACAGGCAACTCGCATGGGTGTTCGCACCAACGCGGATACTCCTGAGCAAGTTAAAAACGCAGTTGCGTTCGGTGCAGAAGGCATCGGCCTGACTCGTACAGAGCACATGTTCTTCGAAGGCGATCGTATCGACGCAATGCGCGAAATGATTCTCGCCACTGAAGAAGTCGGTCGTAAGAAAGCCCTCAAGAAACTCCTTCCGCATCAGCGCAAAGACTTCTTCGGAATTTTCAAAGCGCTCGAAGGCAAGCCAGCGACCATTCGTCTCCTGGATCCACCACTTCACGAGTTCCTTCCTCACTCTGAAGATCAACAGAAAGATCTCGCTAAGAAGCTCGGTGTTACCACTGCTCAAATCACTCACCGCGTTCATGAACTCCACGAGTTCAACCCGATGCTTGGTCACCGCGGTTGCCGCCTTGCGATTTCCTATCCAGAAATTGCTGAGATGCAGGCACAGGCCATCTTCGAAGCCGCTGCTATGTGCGTGGGAAAAGGTATTCCTGTTCAGCCTGAAGTTATGGTTCCACTTGTTGGCTATGCTCGTGAGCTTGAGCTTCAAGTTGAAATTATCCACCGCGTTGCTAAAGAAGTTAAAGCTGCTAAAGGCGTTAAATTTGATTACCTCGTTGGCACGATGATCGAAGTCCCACGTGGTTGCGTCACTGCTGACGAAATCGCTAAGCATGCTCAGTTCTTCTCCTTCGGCACGAACGACCTCACCCAGACCGCACTCGGCGTTAGCCGCGACGACATGGGATCGTTCCTTAACAGCTATCAGGAAAACGACATCTATCCGAAAAACCCATTCGCTTCGCTCGACACCACAGGTGTTGGCCAGCTCATGGAAATCGCAGTTGCCAAAGGTCGCAAGACCAAGCCAGGTATCAAGCTCGGCATCTGTGGTGAACACGGTGGAGATCCAGATTCCGTGACCTTCTGCCACAAGCTCGGTCTCGCATATGTTTCCTGCTCGCCTTACCGCGTGCCAGTAGCCCGCCTTGCAGCGGCACAAGCAGCGATCAATGACGGTTCAAGTCCAAAGCAGCCAACTTCAAAAGCGAAAAAGAAAGCCGCTAAGAAGCCTGCTAAAAAAGCAGCTAAGAAAAAGTAATTCTAGCTGCGGTCTTTGAGCGCATTGCTATTTAATCAAAAGCCGTTTCGGGTTTCTTCCCGGGGCGGCTTGCTTTTTTAAGTTATCCGAATACCTGCCCGAACGTGTATTGAGAATAGTCATGTTATATCAGAACATAGTGTCGTAATTTATCTGTTCAAATCGCAAAAACTATAAATAATTTGGTTGTAATTCACTATATATTTATGTGCACGAAGATCAGACTCGTCATTGCAGCTATTATACTTGCTGCCACCACACACAGCAAAGCGGCAATCTATATCTTAATCTCAGACAATGGCACTAACCTAACTATGGTTGCC
>CAWUUP010000130.1:0-10844 GCA_963925255.1 uncultured Luteolibacter sp. | reverse complement strand
ATTGTCTCTCTCTGCAAACGCAGAGGCTTTATTTTTCAGGCTGGTGAACTCTACGGTGGCCTAAACGGCTGCTGGGATTACGGTCCACTTGGCGTCGAACTCAAACGCAACCTCAAAGATTACTGGTGGAGAAAAACCGTCCAAGAACGCGATGACGTACTCGGCATGGATGGCGCAATTTTGACGATGGAAGCTGTCCTTCAGTCTTCTGGGCATATTGGTGGTTTCAGCGACCCGATGGTGGATTGCAAAACCTGTAAAGGCCGATTCCGTGCTGACAACCTCGATACTTTTCAATGCAAAGAAAAGCCCAGCGTTTGCCCTGGAGCCTCTCCAAAATGCGAACTCACCGAGCCGCGTGAGTTCAACCTCATGCTCCAAACCAACTTCGGCGCAACCGGCGAGCAGGTCGCTTACCTCCGCCCGGAAACCGCACAATCGATTTTCTGCCAATATAAAAACATCCTCGATTCGAATCGGGTGAAGTTACCTTTCGGCATTGCTCAAATTGGTAAGTCATTCAGAAATGAGATCAACCCACGGAACTACATTTTCCGCTCCCGCGAGTTCGAACAAATGGAAATCGAGTATTTCTGCCACCCAGATGACGGCATGCGCCTCACTGAAGAATGGCTTGAGACCCGCCTCAACTTCTATGCAGAAATCGGCATCCCTCGCGACAAGCTTCATATCCTCGATGTGCCCGATGGCGATCGCGCGTTTTACTCGAAAAAAACCTACGATATCGAATACGAATTCCCGTTCGGCATTCAGGAACTCGAAGGGGTCGCGTATCGCACCGATTACGACCTCGGCGTCCACGCGAAAGGCTCCGGCAGACCGTTGGAATACTTCGATGAGGAAACCAAAGAGCGTTTCCTTCCTCACGTCGTCGAGCCATCCGCTGGCTGCGATCGAACGATATTGGCACTGATTTGCGAAGCTTTCGACGAAGAAGAGCTCGGCACCGATAGTAAAAGCGATATCCGCACGGTGATGCGCTTCATGCCAGCAATGGCTCCAATCAAACTCGCCATTTTCCCTCTCCTAAAGAAAAACGAGGAACAGGTCCGCATCGCCCGCGAGATCCAGAAGCAACTCCAACCATGGATGAATGTCTTCTACGACGATGGAGGGGCTGTTGGGCGTCGTTACAGACGTCAGGACGAAATCGGCACGCCTTTCTGCGTGACAGTCGATTTCGAGACTCTCGGCGAAGAAAATCCCGATCTTAAAGGCACGGTTACCATCCGTCACCGCGATTCCATGGAACAAGAACGCCTTCCCATCGAAGACCTCTTGCCTTGGCTTTTAGCACGCGTCAGGTAATTAAAAGTTGCAACCTATCCTTTCCCGATGCATCCAAGGGGTAGGGAAACCACTCAACATCATGGCAGACAAAGAAGATAGAAACGAAGAAAACGTAGGCGGAAAATTCTACGTCGATAGCCAATGCATTGACTGCGATCTTTGCCGTGAAACTGCACCAAGCAATTTCACCCGCGCAGATGACGAAGGTTACTCATACGTTTTCAAACAACCGGAGAACGACGAAGAGATCGCACAGTGCAAAGAAGCCATGGAAGGCTGCCCTGTCGAAGCAATCGGCGAGGACGGAGAAGCGTAATTCCCGCCATGGCTGCGCCTAGGAAACGAAAACCTAAGATCGGGCGCGATAGTATCCACGAGGAACTAATGAGCGAATGGCTCGGCTGCGAAAAACCACTTGGCCTCAACGAGAACATTTCGGCTGCAGCGGATTGGATCGATTCTATACTTAAAAAGCAGTTCTTCGCGGAAAGTCTCAACGAAGAGGAAGTAAAAGCAGCATGGAAAGAGGTTGCTGGAGATTTCATCGGTAGCAACACCGAACCCGTTTCCGTTAAAGATGGGCATTTGGTTTTACGTGTTACGCAGCCAGCAATGCGCTTCCATCTCGAACAACTGAAGCCGGAGCTGCTACGCAAAATCAAAGAGCGCTTTGGTAAGAATAAAATTAAATCGATCAAATTTTCCTTGGGTTGAGATTCGACCTCTAACAAATCACGTAAAATGTTCAAAAACCTCATATTCGATTGGTCCGGAACCCTAGTGGACGATATGGGGCCAGTGATTGAGGCGACTAACCTGGTGCTCGCGAAATATGGGATCGCTCCCTACGACCGCGAAGGCTTCCGCAGAAACTTCCGCCTTCCCTACCATGAGTTTTACGAAGAACTCCTTCCCGGCATTGAACTCTCAGAGCTGGAAGCCTATTTTCGCCCGGCTTTTGATAACGCGACAAGTTTAGTGACCATACTGCCGCATGCTCGCGAAAAGCTGGAATGGGCAAAACAACGAGGGGTGCGCATGTTCGTGCTAACCTCGATGGATCCAACTGCCTTTGCGCGACAGTTAAACGAGTTCGAGCTGCAGGATTTCTTCGAAAAAACCTACTCAGGGGTTTTAGATAAAAGAGAAATCATCGAGAATATCCTAGCCGCCCATGCGCTAGACAAACATGAAACCGCATTCATCGGCGACATGACCCACGACATCGAAACCGCGCGGCACGGCGGCATTTCTTCCATCGCTGTGCTCACTGGCTATCATCATGCTGAGGTGCTCGCAGCCGTTCGCCCAGATATTACCGTTCCTGATCTCGGAGTTTTGGTAAAGCTTTTAGATAGGAGAAAAGCTGATCGACCTATCGCAACCGTTGGCGCATTGATTCACGATGGCGAAGGAAACGTGCTGATGATTCGAACTCACAAATGGAGCAACATGTGGGGAATTCCAGGCGGAAAAATCGAACGGGGTGAATCCAGTGAAGACGCTTTGGAGCGAGAGATCATGGAAGAGACAAATCTGGAGATTTCCGATATCCGCTTCGTGATGAATCAAGACTGCATCAACTCCACCGAGTTCTACCGTCCCGAACATTTCATTCTCCTCAACTACCTCGCCAAAGCATCTACACATGAAGTTACCCTCAACGACGAGGCCGAAGACTTCCGTTGGTTGACGGTAGATGATGCCCTGAAATTAGAACTCAACAGCGCGACGAAAATTCTTTTACAACGCGTCATCAATGAAAAGCTCCTGTCATGAATTCCGATGAAATTAAAATTCACCGCTTAGAAGTGGAATGTCATATCGGCGTTCCAGATGAAGAACGCGCAACTCCTCAAAAACTTTGGATCACACTGCACTTGCAACCTTCACAGGGGTTTCTTGGACTTCAGGATAATGTGCGAAACACGGTCGACTACTACCAAGTCTCTCTGAAAATCGCCGAGCTAGCTGCAAAAAAACCAAGACATTTGATCGAGACGCTTGCTACAGATCTCGCCGAGATGTTACTCACTTCTTATCCTCTAAAAGCTGTCAGCGTAGAGGTCGAAAAACGGATTTTGCCAAATGCTGAATTCGTCTCGATTAAGATTTATCGCAGCATTGCGTGATACTAACGACGGTTAGGCATCGCCTTCTCATTAACTGGAATTGCCTTAGGCGGGCTCGCCGTCGAGCCATTATCATCGATCGTAAGCGTGCCTAGATGGCTTTTAATCAGATACCATATTCCGGCCGCTAGAAGGACGCAAAGGATCTTCGCTATCCAGTCTTTCTTTGGTTTCATTTTCAATAATAGATGCGGCGGCGAAGAAAATTTCAGAGATTCGTTCACGGAATTGTTTTTCGGTTAGGTTGCGCTGTAGTTGGCCATTTTCTGAGATCGAGATACTACCAGTTTCCTCACTGACAACAATGGCAATCGCATCGGTTCGCTCGGTCAAGCCAATGGCCGCACGGTGACGCAACCCAGTCGAACGATCCTGCATTTCTTTTTCAGTGACAGGAAATACGCAGGCAGCACCCGCTACGCGGTCATCGGCGATGATCATACCACCATCGTGCAGTGGGGATTTTGGAAAGAAGACGCACATTGCGAGTTCAGATGAAAAATTCGCATCGAGCACGACACCCGTCTCAAGCTGCTCTTTGAGAGAGATATCTCTTTGAATTGCAAATAAAGCCCCAATGCGTTTTTTCGAAAGAATCACCACCGCATCCGCCAAGCGCTCAACGAAAGCCAGACGCCTTTTGCTAGAGAATGAAAAAATTTTGCTGCTGCCTAATCGAGCCAACGCATTTCTCAGCTCCGGTTGGAAAATCACCAATAGTGCAAACGCTAATACTGCTGCCGATCGCGTGATTAACCAACCAATCACTTCGAATTGGAATAGTTGGGTAACGAGTGCTAGCACCACAAGAATGAACCCAAGACCAACAAGAATCTGCGCTCCACGCGTCGCACGGAAAGACCGATAAATCTGATAAAGGCAGAATGCGAGCACGAGGATCTCAATCCCGTCACGCCAATATTTTCCGATGAAATCCCACATGCTTTCTGCTCTTTAACCCATCAGAGAAGCTATGTCACTTTTAAAGCTCGATTCTAAGTATTCATGAATGCGTCTTGCGGTTAGGAGTCGACTCGCCTTTATTCTCCGCATGCACGAAGAAATCAAACTTTCCCGCGAAGTTTCCGCCGTCCAAATCCCAAGTGGTGATTCCATGATCCTACCAACAGGAACCGCCGTATTCATCACCCAACGGCTCGGGGGCACCTATACGGTCGCGACATCCCAAGGTTTGGCGCGTATTTCGTCCCAAGACGCAGATGCGTTAGGCATCAAGCCTGAGGAGGAGAAACAGAAGCAGGAAGATGCGATACGCCTCAAAGACGCTCCATTAGAGGAACAAGTCTGGGCGCAGCTCAAAGGGGTATATGATCCAGAAATCCCTGTCGATATCGTGAATCTAGGCTTAGTATATGACTGCGCAATCGAACAGCAAGGTGACAAAAAAGTAGTCCAAGTAAAAATGACTCTTACAGCACCCGGTTGTGGCATGGGTCCTGTCATAGCGGCTGATGCCCAAGCGAAAGTTATGACCATCGACGGTATCGATGAAGCTCATGTAGAACTCGTTTGGGATCCAGCTTGGAATCAAGATATGATCACCGAGGAAGGAAAAATGAAACTGGGTATGATTTAGTGCGTAGTCTGATCAATATACTCAATGATCGTGGGAATCGCCTTCTGTAATACATCGGCGACTTCTTTATATGCCTGACGCCCCATCCCTATCGGATCGGGGATATCTGCTCCGTATCCTATACCTGACAGCTCCACGAATTCGCAAACAAGATAGTATTTGTCCGCATACTCAGGAAACCTTCCTTCTAAAGCTGCCAAATGACTATGTGTCATAGCAAAAACATGGGATGCTTCTTCGAGTAATTTTGCAGAAACTGGCTGACTCTTGAAGTCATTCAATTCCGCATCCAATTCATTGCAGATCTGAGCGGTCTCCCGACTGCACGCAGCCCCTTTGGAGGCAGCAACCCCCGCAGATTTAACCGAGTAATCCGAGCGCGCTAACACCGTCTTTCGGAAAAGTGCTTCAGCCATCGAGCTACGACAGGTATTACCCGTACAAACAAATAGAACCTTCTTATCGGCGAACATTAGGATGTAGCATGCTTTTAGAGTCTCAATTCGTCAAACTAAAGACTTAGCGAAACCTACCGCGCCGGACACAGACAAGCCCAGCGGGACTCATTCTCGCCGAGCGCTCGCTAAGCAGGCGAACTGAATCAAAATAAATGGATGAGCTCAACTCAGATGAATTAATGAAACCTCTATGACCTCTATTGAAAAAAATCATGTGATATAGGCGCTTTTTAATTTAGCTTTCCATAATACCGTGACATTTTTTTAAGATAACCGATGCCATCTGGACATCCCCTTTCCGAATACCCAAAACCATGCAGCGCCGCATCGATGATTTTATTAAATTTCTTGCGATTGAACGCGGGCTTTCTGATTCCTACCAAGCCTCTGTCCACCAGTCTCTTCAAAGTCTGACCGACTGGATGAATCAACGAAAGCTGACGATCAGTGAAATAGGAACGGATGAGCTTTCGGATTTTTTAAATCAGCGAAAAGCAGAGGGGCTGGGAACCTCTTCTCGTCGCCTTTCAACTGTACATTTGAAGATCTTCTTCCGCTGGATCGCCGCAAAGGGTGACATCGGAATGGATCCAGCCGAGCCCCTTCAAGCCGCGAAGCCAGATCGCAAGTTGCCTTCTACTTTATCTGCCAGAGAAATCAGAAAATGGTTGGAAGGCATATCCACGGAGCATCCATTAGGTCGGCGCGATAAAGCCATTTTAGAACTCTTCTATTCCTCCGGCCTGCGATTAGCAGAACTTTGTGAAGCTCGCCTTGAATGGTTGGATACCGAAGAAGGGTTTTTACGCGTATCCGGAAAAGGCAAGAAAACTCGCATCGTGCGGGTCGGGAGCGATGCGCTTCTGGCCATTGCTAACTATTTAAGCAATGAGCGCCCTGAATTGATCAAACCTCATAGCTCATCACAAATATTTCTCAGTGTGCGTGGACGATCGCTGACCCCTGAACGAATCCGCCAGATTGTCAAAAGGCGTGCGAAGTTAGCGGGGATCGACAGTAAAGTTTACCCGCATCTTCTACGGCATTCGTTCGCCACACACCTGTTAGAAGGTGGCGCTGATCTAAGAGTGATCCAGGAACTCCTTGGACATGCCGATATCGCCACGACGCAAATCTATACACATGTCAGCACCAAGGGACTGAAAGATACCCACCGCAAATTTCACCCGAGGGGTTAATTCATTAGCGCGCCGCCACAAGATCGTAGCCTCTCCAATCGCCAATTTTAACATCAGCAAAGCTACCTACTGGAAGTTTTTCATCTACCATCACTGATCCATCGATTTCCGGTGCGTCCCACTGCGTGCGTCCCACGCCTTTCTGCTCGACCAAAACGCGCACTTGCTTGCCGACTTGTGCTTGATTGGTTTCCGAAGCAATTTTCTGAAGAGCACTCATCGAACGTGACCAGCGACTCTTGCGAGTCATGTGATGAAGGTGACCATCAAGTTTTACCGCGCGAGTGCCCTCTTCTTTAGAGTATTGAAAAACACCTGCTCGCTCGAAACGAAACTCTTCGATAAACTCAAGTAATTCTTGAAAGTCCTCTTCTGTCTCGCCTGGAAACCCGACAATAAACGTAGTGCGTATTCCCAGGCCAGGAATACCTGCGCGCATGCGGCGCAGTAGATCACGAATGTAATCGCCACTCGTTACACGTTTCATTGCAGTCAACATTCTATCCGAAATATGCTGCAGTGGAATATCCACATACTTCGCAACTTTATCGCATTCAGCGATCGTCTCGATAAGCTCGTCCGACCAATGTGCTGGATGCGTGTAGAGTAACCGCACCCAGAAATCTCCCTCGATTTTATTGATTTCTCGCAGCAAGGTGCAGAGAGAATTACCGCGTTTGGAATCGACAGGTGAACTTGGGTTCGGGCGCTGCCCCTCCCACTGATCCATTCCGAAATAAGTTGTATCTTGTGAAATTAAATTGATTTCTTTTACCCCACTTTTCACCAAAGCCTCAACTTCACGAACCACCGAATCCTGAGTTCTAGAACGATGCGTGCCGCGAATTTTTGGAATAATGCAGAACGTACACGTGTGATTACAACCCTCAGCGATTTTCACATAGGCATAGTGATCAGGTGTCAGGCGGAAACGAGGAGTCGTGTAATCGGGGACGTATTTTGGCTTCAACGTAACATAATCACGCGGATCATTCGTTGCGGCCGGGCCTTCGTCTTTGGTTAAGGTCGGTGCGTTTTTCTTTCCGAGTAAATTTTCTATAATCGGAGCAACTTTCGTAATCTGATCTAATCCGATGAAGGCATCTACCTCAGGCATGATGCCAGGCAAGTCTTTTGCAAAACGCTGAGAAAGACAACCTGCGACGATGATTTTCTGTTTCGCGCGATCCGAATTTTCACTTCGCTCATTAACCGCACCGAAAATAGCGTCAATTGACTCTTGCTTCGCCATATCGATGAACGAACAAGTATTAATGATCAACACATCCGCTAACTCAGGATCTGGAGTTAGCATCATACCCGCTTCCGCGAGGTGACCAATCATAACTTCGGAATCGATCAGGTTTTTAGCGCAGCCGAGAGAAACCAAGCCTACAGTTGTTTTTTCCATAAGAGCAAAAAATAAGATTTAAATTTGAGGAGCTATAATGAGCTCATCGCCAGTTTCCGGCACCACTGGGCCAAATCCAGGCATGGGACTACCGATGGCACCATCGGCTGAAACACTCGTGATTTTCAATTTGCCGAGTATGCCTGTATTGCGTCGGATTGCCAAGATATCTCCAGCCTTGATAAGTTCAGGCATTAAAACTTGTATAGCAGCGACGCCACCGACCTGAGAATCATCGATATATTCAGTTACCCGTCCAATAAGAAGCGCGTCGCGAATTAACCTAGCACGGCGTAATTCATTATCACCTTTTTCCAATTCTCTTTGGCCGATCAATGCCGCTTCATCTTGAAAGGTTGATGCTTTTTTTTCAGCATTTAACTTATCTTCAGCAAGGGCCTCGATTTCAGCTTCCTTGGCCGCTAACTCAGCTTTGATCTTATCGACATCCTCTCCCATTCCCTTCTCATTCCTAAATACCTGCATATCCTTCTCGAGTTTCCAGCGTTCCTGCTCAATCGTCAATTTCTCGACCTGACTTTGGAGGCGCGCTATCTCTTCAGGTGGTGCATTTTTTATTCCGTGATTCATGTTTTGAAACGACAAAACCACCGCCGCAAGCAGCAGGGCAAATGTAGCTCCAAGTAAAATTGACATCGTGTTCATTGCGGAAAAATGTCCGCAGCAGGGGATAATGTCAACGTCACGCATTTTTTTTGATTGTTCCAACTGAATCCTCGCCAAAACTCCCCCATTGTTGAATCCTATGCACGTGGATCTATTCTCCGATATCCCGCAAAAGGAATGCAAAGCGCTTTCCGTGACTCAATTGGTCCGTAAAATGAAGCGAGCCATAGAATCCGGAGTAGGTAAACTCTGGATCGAGGGGGAGGTCTCTAATCTCAAAAAACAGGCCAGCGGTCACTGGTATTTCTCCCTCAAAGACGAAGGCTCACAAATCCAGTGTGCCATTTTCAACGCTCGAAGAAAGGAAGGCTCTGAAGCCCTAGAAGATGGCTCGAAAGTTAAAATTTTCGCTGACGCCACGATCTATGAAGCTCGCGGCCAACTCCAGCTCATCGTTGAACAAGTCGAGACTTCCGGGCTTGGAGATCTCCAAGCGAAGTTTGAGGCACTTAAGCGCAAGCTCCTCGCAGAGGGGCTTTTTGATCAGAGCAGAAAACTAGCTTTGCCTGTTTTTCCGCGTATCATCGGCATCGTTACATCACCTACAGGAGCCGCCATTCAAGATATCCTGAATATCCTCAAGCGACGTGCCCCATGGGTGCAGCCAGTTCTTTTTCCCGTCAGAGTCCAAGGCAAGGGAGTGGAGGATGAAATCGCCACTGCCATCCAAAAGCTCAACCAACCGAAGTCTTATGGCTATCCACATTGCGACCTAATCATCGTCGGGCGTGGAGGAGGATCGATCGAAGATCTTTGGGCATTTAACGAAGAAGTCGTTGCCCGCGCCATCTTTGCTTCAGCTATTCCCATCATTTCGGCCGTCGGTCATGAGATTGATTTCACCATCGCCGATTTTGTTGCAGACATGCGCGCACCCACGCCCAGTGCAGCTGCTGAGCTAGCTGTCCCCGATGCATCAGAACTTAAGCTACTCCTAAGCAATGCTAAAAAACGAATGGATCGCTCTCTCATTCACGCCCTTCGTGAACCCTCTCAGCACATCGATCAATTGCGAGAATCACTCCTTCAAATTGCGGAGGTATCCCTCCTCACTCGTAAGCAACATTATCGTGAGCTCACACTCAAACACGACAACTTACATCCGCGTAAAATATTAGAGCGTAGATACGAAAAAAGCTTCGAGCTCAAGCGAGCCCTTACCCAGTTGACCCAAAGACAGGTTTCAGACCGTTCTCTGAAATTAGAAAATTTGCAAAGTTTAGTTAGAACACTAGGTCCAAATTCGGCTTTCAAACGTGGCTTTTCCATCACCATGACCGAAGACGGTACAATCATCCGCTCCCACAATGGAACTAAATCCGGAATGCGCTTGCGCACCAAACTCATTGACGGAGAAATTTCCTCCACCATCCCATAAACTTCATGCATCTCTCAGCGACCCATTCTATTTCGTTTTCTTTTGATATTTTGAGCTATCTCTGTGCGGCCCTGTTAATTGCGATATTATTCTTCGTGCATAGAATTAACGCGAAGCTATCTAATCTAACTAACAACGTCAGTAATACCGATCACTCAAGTTCGGGCTCTAGCGATTCAGAAGAAACTGAATACAATGCAGAAGTTGCGGTCGGCTCCCCTTTTGAAGACTTTCTCAACGAAGATCCGCAACGTCGTTCACTCAGTAAAAAGGAACAATTCGCAGCCTACCGCGATTGGCGGTCTCAAAAAGGACTCAACTGGAAATAACTCACAGCAGTAAATCCTCTTCCGCCGCAGGCATTGGACTGCTGGGATCATTCCCAGCTTTTGCCTTTAGCGTGTTTGGTCGGAGTGCTCGGCTATTACGCTCTATCTCCGTTTTGATGAATTACGACTTCAAAACTAAGGATCATGGCAGCAGTCCAACGCCTACGTCGCTAAGTTTCATACTCGAAATGCGAATCAAGATTTATCCATTAAATTTGTATAAAAAAAGAGCCCCGCACCTTCGTTAAAAGATGCGGGGCAAATACCTGGCGACGACCTACTCTCACAGGACCTATCGTCCCACTACCATCGGCGCTGCGTCGTTTCACTTCCGGGTTCGGA
>CAWUUP010000129.1:0-3047 GCA_963925255.1 uncultured Luteolibacter sp. | reverse complement strand
GCAGCAAAGCCCGTGATTTCCGCTAACCAGTTTTCTAACTGCGTCAGCATTTCGATGTAACCCGTGGTTTGGGATTTTGGAGCAAATGGATGAATCGATGAAACTTCTGGCCAACTCAGCGGCAGCATTTCCGAAGTTGCGTTGAGCTTCATCGTGCAGGAGCCTAAAGCGATCATCGATTCGTTGAGAGCGAGGTCTTTCGACTCCAAGCGCTTGATGTAACGCAGCATCTCCGTCTCGGAATGATAAGCGTTAAAGGCTGGAGCGGTTAGGAACTTGGAAGTCCGATCAAAGGCTGCGTCCCATGCATTTCCAGTGATCTCAGCATCGATACGCGTCACTTCGAACAAGCGGCAGAGCGACCAGATATCCTCAGAAACCACAGTTTCATCGAGGGAAATCCCAACATGAGAATCATCGATTAAGCGTAGGTTAAACCCATGTTCAGGTGCGGCTTCGACCCATGCCGATGCTTTACTGGTTTTAACAATGATCGTGTCGAAAAACGCGCCGTCTTCGATTTCGTAGCCACCTGCAACCAATGCAGCTTTGAGCTCCTGAGTTTGCGAATGAATTTTAGCTGCGATGCCTTTCAATCCTTCCGGACCGTGATAGACCGCATACATGGATGCCATCACTGCTAACAACACCTGAGCGGTACAGATGTTAGAAGTCGCCTTGTCGCGGCGGATGTGTTGCTCGCGGGTTTGCAAGGAAAGTCGATAAGCAGGCTTGCCTTGTGCATCGATAGAAACACCGATCAAGCGACCTGGCATTTTGCGTTTGAGCGCATCTTTACAGGCCATGAAGCCTGCGTGCGGACCACCGAAACCAAGCGGTACTCCGAAGCGTTGTGAAGAACCGACGCAAATATCTGCACCGAGTTCACCGGGTGATTTTAATAAGGTCAGAGCGAGCAAATCCGCTGCGCAGATCGCGATCGCTCCGGAGGCTTGAGATTTTTCAAAGAAGGCAGAGAAATCGTCAATGCGACCGCGGGTGTCGGGGTATTGTACGATCACAGCGAATAAGTTATCAGCTGCGGCGGGATCGAAATTTTGCCAATCGCCAACGATCACATCTATGCCAAGCGGCTCGCAACGGGTTTTCACGACACCGATGGTTTGCAAATGGCAACGATCCGAAATGAAAACCGTTTTACCTTTGGGCTTGCCTGATAGTGCAAGCGCCACAGCCTCAGCGGCGGCGGTGCCTTCATCGAGCAACGAGGCGTTCGCGACATCAAGACCAGAGAGATCGGTGATGAGCGTTTGGAAATTCAGAAGAGCTTCTAAGCGGCCTTGCGCGATCTCTGCTTGGTAAGGTGTGTAAGCGGTATACCAGCCGGGATTTTCCAAAATATTTCTTAAAATAACACCCGGCGTTAGAGTGCCGTAATAACCTTGGCCGATAAAACTTTTTACAACCTTGTTCTGACTCATCCATGCGCGCAACCAAGCGAGCGCCTCATGTTCTGAGAGCGCGGGCGGAAGATTCATTTCTCCCTCCATGCGAATTTCAGCAGGCACTGCTTCGGAAATTAACTCGTCGAGTGTGCCGTGGCCCACTTGTTTAAGCATCTCGGATTTTTCAGATTCTGAAGGGCCGATGTGGCGGGCGAGGAAGGAAGAAGTGGCAGCCATGGTTTGAGCCTCTCTCATGCAACAGGAATGCCAGATCTGCAACTCAGAATCTCTGTCGGGTAAAATTAACCTCCAACTCCCATTTGGAGGTGATGTGAGATATTTTTAACCACTTAGTATACGGAATACACGGAAAGTAGAGAATCTGGAACTTTAGCTTTATCAGCATCATTTGATCGGCTGATGTTAAGCGTCCAAGAAGCATATTAATTCCGTGCGATCCGTGGTTCAATAGAATTTAAGCTGCCGGAGCTGTCCGGTCAGAGAATCAGCTCCGCAGCGAGACTAAAAACCTACTCCAGTCCCCCGATGCCGCTGATGGTTAGCTAGTAGTTTAGGAAAAACGTTTCCGTTGCCACCTTTTGCATTACGGAGGCGTTGCGAACGTCTTTGCGCACCGACTTGAACGGGTTTCCTGACGTCTGCTTCTTTAGTTTCAGCAGCCAGCAGACTGACTATGAATTCAATCTCAGCCAGACCTAGAGAGGTTTATTTGAATAAAGGATTTTTAAAATTTCATGAGAACACTTTAGTTCTGAATCAGGAGAGTTTCGTTAAAAAATCATCAGGAGTTTACGAAATGCACGAATCAGATATTTGTAGGAATCATAAACTTCGTCTGTTTGAGGAGTTTCTCGGCAGGGGGAACCCCTGATTTTCAGAGGTCTGGTCGATTCTGGCGAGTGCGCGCGATGGCCTGTTGCTTTCGCCACTCAGCGATTTTGGCGTGATTTCCGGAAAGTAGGATTTCTGGGACTTTCATGCCTTCGAACTCGATGGGACGGGTGTAACACGGCGCTTCTAGTAAGGCAGGATCGGAAAAGGATTCTTCGATGGCTGATTGTGCGTCGCCGAGTGCGCCTGGAATGAGGCGAACAACGGCATCGCATAGCACGGCGGCGGCGATGGCGCCATTCGTGAGGACGTAATCACCAATAGAAATTTCCTCGTCGATGAGAGATTCGATGATGCGATGGTCGATCCCTTCGTAGTGTCCACAAACGATGAGCAGGTGCGTTTCATGTGAAAGCTCGCAGACGCGGGCTTGTTTGAGAGGCGCGCCCTGTGGAGTCATGAGAATCACGCGAGTGTTTTCTTTTTTCAGGGCTTTGATCGCGGAGTGTAAAGGGCCTGGTTGCAAGACCATCCCGGGGCCGCCACCGCAAGGCGAATCATCGACGCGCTTGTGTTTATCCTCAGACCAATCACGGAGGTTATGGCCGTGGATTTCCACCAACCCCGCATCGCGGGCGCGCTGAATGATGGAATCGCTCAATGGCGCGAGAGCGATTTCAGGAAAGAGGGTGAGGATGTCAATGCGCATGGAAATATCTAATCTGCCTTTGGAGTTTGCGGAGCGGGATGCGATTTTTTCCAGAACTCGAGGCGTTCTTTGATGCGTGC
>CAWUUP010000128.1:0-5082 GCA_963925255.1 uncultured Luteolibacter sp. | reverse complement strand
ATCAACGCACGCAACGCGATATCGATCGCTTCGGACACACCCACCGTCACCAAGACTTCCTTGGCCGGATCGTAATCTACATCGAAAAATCCGGACACATATTTGGAAATCGATTTTCTCAAACTCAGCAAACCGAGGTTCGAAGTGTAGGTCGTCTGGCCTTTTTCCAAGGAATAAATCGCCGCTTCACGGATATGCCACGGTGTCACGAAATCCGGCTCGCCGACTCCTAAAGAGATCACGTCGTCCCTTCCCTGAACCAATTCAAAGAAATCCCGAATTCCTGATCTGGGAATCGATGCCACGTGCCGAGCTATTTTCGCTGTATAATCCATAAACCATTCCGCAAAGCGCGGAAGAAGATCAAACCCTCCATCCTCCTCGACGTCAATCCAAACACGGGAGCCTGAAACCTCTAAATTCAATACCCCAACCAAATTTCAATTTTCACCGAAAACACTCTTCCATAATCCTCAAATTCGAGTTTTAGTCTCGCTGCCCATGTCCACTGAAGCCATCCTATCCACCGCCCGACAATTCCTTGGAGTCGATCCCACCACGCCAATCACCATGGTGCCGATCAAACGCGGCGCTTCCGGACGCACCATCGCTAGGGTGAAAACACCCGTCCATGATAATTTTATCGGCGTGCATTGGACCGATGATCGCGAAGACAACGCACAGTTTGTGCCTATTGCAGAATTTCTCAAAGTCGCAAAATTCAATGTTCCGGAGATTCTCTACGATCGCTCCCAACACAACGTTGCCTTGATCGAAGACCTCGGTGATACAGATCTCCTCTCACTCAAGAATCAACCATTCAAAGCTCGCCTACCTTATTATCGCTCCGCATTGGAACAGGTTGACCGGCTGTTTTTTACTAAAGTCCCTAAAGACCTCGAACTTATGCCACCCTTCGATGCTGATCTTTATCGTTGGGAGCAAAAATATTTCTTCGATTATTTCATCGAGGATTTTCTCAAAGAAAGCCCAGTCGCACTAGAGAAGAACGAGGCGTTTATCCAAATGGCTGAGGGACTTGGCTCTAGTTACAAGCACCTCGTGCATCGTGATTTCCAATCACAAAACTTACTCATTAAAGATGGTAAAATCTATATGATCGATTTCCAAGGTCTGCGCCGAGGACGCCAAGAATACGATCTAGCTTCGCTGATTTTTGACCCATACATGGATCACTCGGAAGACGAACGCGAGCAACTGTTAGATTTATGGGAAAATATTTCAGATGAACGACCTGAAACTTCCTTATTCCACAAATGTGCAGCGCAACGCTTGATGCAAGCGCTCGGCGCATTCGGAAACATTATCGAAAATCGCAACGATGATTGGTATCGCCAACACGTCCCGACAGCTATGAGATCCTTACTTCATGTAATCAAAGGCTCTGACATCGAAGATGCACTTACACCTGTCCTTACGAAGCATCTCGCAAATTATTGATCCGATTCGATCATATAACGCATAGGAATCATATTTGAGTAGTTGAATCCCTGCTTCTGGAAAAAATCTTGAGACTCTGCGCTGATCTTATCGGTCAGCAAGGTGATGCGTAAGAAATTCTTTTGCTTCGCAAACTCAACTACGTGATTCACTAACATCGTTCCGTAGCCCCGACCACGGTGATGCGGGTGAATCACCACATCCTCCATCAAAATCACGAAACCTCCGCTCGCCGTGGAAATAGTGAATAGCATATTCACCATTCCAAAAATTTTATCTTCATTTCGGATCACCACAATCCGACCCCGGTTCGGTTGTTCAAGAATCAGACGCAAGCCGCGCTCTTGTAACGCACGATCCGGCTTAAAATCCCCTGCAGACATAGAGAATAAATCCATGACTAGCTCAGTCAATGCTGGTAAATCTTCCAAAGTCGCCATCTCAACCTTCGCGGTTTGATTCGCGACTTTTTCGATGCTGTTAGGATAATCTTTGGAACTCATATTCGGGCAGAACGTCTGAATATGACAAAATCCGCCTAAAAGACAGCCTGATTTACAGAAAACCAAGAAAATGCCCGCTACTTAGCTGCAGTCTTTTCGATCATTCAAAGATAAATACGCGACCTTCACTGAACACATACGCCATTCCGCCCGGTTTCTGCCGAGTTAGGAATCGTGCCATTTCCGCCGCGCATGTGAATACACTATTCTAAACCGACGCATCAATGCCTATTCAGCTTTACGTCCCTTTGACTACATTTGATTCCGTCCAAAGAGATTAGCGTCGGTTTTTTTTAATGAATCGCATTCGCTCATAAGGTTTTGCGATCTCAGCGCTTCTACCTTGGAAATTCCTTTCATATCGTCCTATCCACTATCCTTGAAATTTCCCACATCCCATCTAAACTCCAATCCGTGAACCTGAATTCCGCAAAATTCGAAACCCCATCCCTTCGTGGTCAGTTGCTACTCGCGACCCCCACCCTGAGTGATGGAACCTTCGACCATTCAGTGATTTACATCGCCGAGCATACCGCGAAAGACGGGGCTGTAGGTGCAATCATCAACCATCCTATCGGCAAAACCGTGGGAGCACTAGTTTCGCAACTTAATCAGTCTCCACTCGCAAATCTACCCGTCCTACAAGGCGGACCCGTCGGCACCGAGCATTTAACTTTCACGGTTCTTTATATGGATCCAAAAAATCAGACCCGACTCATTCCCCAGATGTCCGCAGAGACAGCTGAAGGTATGATCGAGAAAAAAGGACACCTCGTTCAAGCCATCGTCGGTTATTCTGCGTGGTCACCGGGACAGCTAGAGGATGAAATTGAGCGTAATACCTGGATCACCCTCCAGCCACCTCACGATTTTCTCAGGTATCCCCACGATCTCGACCTTTGGAAAAGACTTCTCAGCAGCATCTCTCCATATCACGCTCTCTTATCCCAAGCGCCAAAGAATCCCATGTTGAACTGAACTCTTCATTTCACTCTTCAAATTTCAATCTTCACACTTCTTCACTGTGCCAGCACTTACCTTCCATCCTATCGACGAAATTATCGGTGAAATCGCCGCCGGAAAAATCGTCATCGTCGCGGATGATCCAGATCGCGAGAACGAAGCCGATCTCGTTTGTGCGGCCTCTCTCTGCACACGGGAAATGGTCAACTTCATGGCGATCAATGGCCGCGGACTAATCTGTGCACCTATTACATCTGAACGCGCTGAAGAACTCGATCTTCCCCAGATGACACGCCGCAACCACGAAGGAATGAAAACAGCCTTCACAATTTCGGTCGATGCTGCAAAAGGTGTCACCACTGGAATTTCCGCTGCCGATCGCGCACACACCATCCAACTCCTCGCGGATTCATCCGCACGCATCGATTCCTTCGTTAAGCCCGGTCATATATTTCCTCTACAAGCGATGTCCGGCGGGGTCCTGCGTCGCGCTGGACATACCGAAGCGGCAATCGATCTCGTAACTCTCGCCGGCCTTCCTGCTGCCGGAGTGATTTGTGAAATCATGGATGAAGATGGCTCCATGGCACGTGTTGGAGACCTCGGAGAATACCAACAAAAACACAACCTCAAAGCCTGCACAATCGCACACCTCATCGAATACCGTCGTCGCTCTGAGAAGTTTGTGAAACACGAGAGCACGGTTTTGATGCCGACTGATTACGGTATTTTTGACTGCCACCTCTACACTGTCTCACTCGATCATTCGCATCACCTCGCACTCACGCATGGCAAAATCGACCCAGAAAAGCCTACGCTCGTGCGGGTTCATTCCGAATGCCTTACCGGAGATGTATTCCACTCTCAGCGCTGTGACTGTGGACCGCAACTTGATGCAGCAATGAAACGCATTTCAGAAGAAGGCGGAGTCTTGCTATACCTCCGTCAAGAAGGACGTGGCATCGGTCTTCCTGCGAAAATCCACGCCTACAAACTTCAGGAACAAGGACTCGATACCATCGAAGCCAACGAAAAACTCGGCTTTGCCTCCGACCTCCGCGACTACGGTATGGGCGCTCAAATCCTTCACGATCTCGGCGTCCGCCGCATCAAGCTCCTGACCAATAATCCCAAAAAAGTCGTTGGGCTCGAAGGATATGGACTAGAGATATCTGAGCAAATTCCGCTCTCACTTCCAGCCAACGAACATAATCAAAAGTATCTGGATACCAAACGGCTACGTATGGGGCACACGCTTTAAACAACAATCAAATCGTCTCGGAGAGCCGCGGTTTTGGTCGGCTACATTAATTTGAATTAGGCCACAGCCGGAATTAAATTAGCAGCGCGATCTGCTCTCCCGGTCCATGCACACCTTCGATCAGAATACCTTCAACGTCAGCCGTCTTCGAAGGACCCGTGCACCAAATGATATTCGGAGCATCGCCAAAAGCTTCAATCGCATCTGGAATCGTGCGATGGATCTCATCCTTTTTTAAAACGCCAACATGCACCCATGGCGATAGCGCTGCGAGTCGGTATGTGGTCTTGAAATCATCAAGGATCAAAGAACCAGATTCAGCAATCGCACCAGTAGCTCGTGTGATACCGAACTGGTAATCATCGTAACGTTCTCTGTCGTAAGTGGTTTCTACTTTCAATCCCGCAGCCACAAGAGCCGCGCCGATACTTTCAAACAAAGCCGGATCGCAGTAACCGACCCGTTGGTTATTTCCATCGAGGAACTCAGCTAATTGCTGGACCGAAGACATAGGCCGACCATTGACTGCTTTAAAGTTTTGAGAAAATGCATCCCAAAGATCCAACTCTTTCAATTTCACTTCAGAATGCATCACTGAATTTTCGTAAGACGGGTAAGCCGTCTTTTAGGCAAGGTGATCCGTCGTTTCACGGATTTTGGAGAAGACTTGGGAGCGTGACATGTTTTTTGAGTTGGTTCGGGCTTTTTTACCACAGAGGCATGGAGTTTACGGAGGACACAAAGAAGGATTTTGATAACCAGGACGAATCACTCGGCGTTTACCTAACGGCTAAGATTTAAAATTTAAGAGCAGGCCACCGTCGATATCTGTGATATTTAAGTATCTAATAACTTGTGCGACATGAATATCGTGGAATGATTCAACACATTTTG
>CAWUUP010000127.1:0-7605 GCA_963925255.1 uncultured Luteolibacter sp. | reverse complement strand
GCGGGATTGAAAGATCCTGAAATCAGCGCCGCCATCGAGCGCAGCGCAAAGCTACTGAGGTTCTATGCCGGCAAAGGCGCAGTCCCATATGGCGATCACAGCCCTTGGACGCAGACCCACGAGGATAACGGCAAATGCGGTATGGCAGCGGTTTTGTTCAATCTGCTAGGTGAAAAAGATAAGTCAGAATATTTCTCCAAAATGAGCCTCGCTTCCCACGGAGCAGAACGCGATGGCGGGCATACTGGAAACTACTGGAACGTCATGTGGGCCATGCCCGCGGTTTCTCTCTCCGGCTCGAACGCGACTGGCGCTTGGATGAAAGAATTTGGTTCATGGTATTTTGATCTCGCTCGCCAATGGGACGGCACTTTTGTTCACCAAGGTCCTCCTCAAATGACAAACGATAGTACCAAGGGTTGGGATACGACAGGTTATTACCTGCTGGCTTATGCGATGCCGCTTAAGAAAATATATCTAACCGGTAAAAGGCCCGCTATCGTTCCACAACTCAATGCTGAATCGGCCCAATCAGTCGTCATGGATGGTCGTGGTTGGAGCAATAAGGATCGCAACAGCGCTTACGATGCGCTGAGCGGAGACGAACTTTTCGAACGTTTAGCAAGCTGGTCACCCATCGTTCGCGAACGTGGAGCGATGGCGATTGCCCGCACCAAACAAACTCCGATTGATGCGTTGGTGAAAATGCTCGATTCTCCAAAAATCGAAGCACGCTATGGTGCATGCCAAGCACTCGCGCTTTTTAAAGACGCTTCTGCCCCTGCCGTTCCAGCTCTCACCGCAGCTCTGGACCATGAAGATCTCTGGCTGAGAATTGAGGCTGCTGAAGCTCTTTCGGCCATAGGTCAGCCAGCGATGCCAGCTCTTCCTAAGATGCTTGGAATGATTGCTAAAGGACCTTCGGAAAAAGATCCACGCGCCATGGAGCAACGTTATCTGAGCTTCTGTATTTTTGGTCAAATGCTGAAAGCCTCACTGGATGGCGTGGATCGTGACCAGCTCCGCAAAGCAGTTGCAGCAGGATTGCAAAACCAAGACGGTCGCTCACGTGGGAACATCGGAGACATCTATGGGAAATTGACCTATGAAGAACTCAAGTCACTGCTGCCCGCCATTCTCGAGGCCATCAAAACGCCATCACCAAGTGGAATCATGTTCGATAGCCAGATCCGCCTCGCTGGTCTCGACCTCTTTGCAAAACACAAAATCAAAGAAGCCCTTCCTCTCTGTATCGATGTGATGGAAATTGAGAAGTGGGGGAAACAGAATCGCATCACAAGCTGCCTGAAAGCGCTTGAAAACTATGGCTTCGCTGCGAAGTCAGAACTTCCACGACTCATTCAGTTAGAAAAAGATCTCAAAGCTCACGGCGAAGCGAAATCTCTCCAACCCCATCTCGGAAAAATTCGTTCCTTGATCGAGAAAATCGAAAAAGGCGGCCCGGACGTTGAGCTTCGCAGAATGAATGAATAAAACCGTCGCACGTCTCGTTCACCCCGATATGTCGGGGCGGCAGGCCGTCTAAGTGGCGTCTCGCCACGAATTCAAACTCACCCAAAAATCCCATGAGAAAGACCTTCCTGTTAGCCGCATTCTTATTCGCTTCGTTTTGTTCGGCGGCGCCTGCCAACGCTCCGACCATACCCTCAAAAAAAGAATTCTTCACTCCCGAGCAAGACAAGGAAGGCTTAAAGTCAGATGCAACCGTCGACAAAAAACTCCCGAACGTGTTGATTCTCGGAGACTCAATTTCGATCGGTTACACCGTTGCTGTTAGAAAAGGACTCGTAGGAACCGCTAATGTTATTCGTCCGAAAGCTAACTGTGGCGACACCCGTGCGGGGCTCGCAAACATCGACCAGTGGTTGGGCGATACGAAATGGGACGTGATCCATTTCAACTGGGGTCTTCACGATCTCTGCTATCGCGATCCAAATTCAAAAGCTCAAGGCAACCGCGATAAGATCAAAGGCGCTCAATCCGTTGCGATTCCTGACTATGAAAAAAACCTCGAGCAGCTGACACAGCGCCTCGAGAAAACCGGAGCTAAGCTCATTTGGGCGAATACAACCTTAGTTCCCGAAGGAGAGGTCGGCCGGTTTGTCGGCGATGATGTGAAATACAACACCGCCGCAGAAAACATCATGAAAAAGCACGGAGTGATGATCAACGATCTCCACGCAATCTCCGCCGCTTTTTCACCCAATCTTCTCACCGGTAAGGGCAATGTCCATTACACCCAAGCGGGTTCCGAAAAGCTCGCCGCACAGGTGATCGCGAAAGTGAATGAAGCTTTGGGGAAATAAGAAACCACGAAAGTCATCGATTGCCACGTCCACCCCTACTCACTGGAGCGTCCGGAAGGAATCATTTGGATCAAAAAAGACGACAAGGTGCTTTTGTTGATCACCTCCCTGTAGTCCACGAACCCATTGCCAAAGCAAACGAAGTGGATGGGATTGTCTTAGTGCAAGGCGATGAGGCTAGCCTCCTTCACGCCACCTTGGGCGGCGGCGCCGACCTACAAAACCCCGGTCTGCGCCGGGTCGTTATCAATGGCGTTTAAAAATGAATGACAAAATCTCGCCTGTAAGCAGCGTGGAATACGTCGGCGAATACAAGCCTCTCTCCAATGGTTTTGACCATGCGAAACTGGGCGTCATTCCTCTTCCGGTTTCGTTTTATCGCTGAAGCTTTTTGAGGAAGAGGGCAGTAGGATGCCGCTCCTCCTTGTTAAGGCACGATCACCACTTGGCCGGCTTCGACGCCGGTGGTGATTTCGGTGAGTTCACCGTTGGATTTACCGCGCGTTACGATGCGGCGCTCAGTTTTTCCATCTGCGAGTTTTACTCTGATCGTCCAACCCTTGGCGCCGAGCTCGATAGCCTTGCTAGGAACCGCGATGGCTTTTTCGTTGTTGTAGGAAATGATGTTCACATCCAGAGATTGGCCGGGAACGGGAGTGAGTGTTTTTGGCCATTCAGCAGTGAAGGTAGTTGAGTAGCTGCCTTGGGTATTTGGGATTTGAGAAGACTTGGAAAGGGTCACCGGTATCAAGATATCATCTTTTCCAGCAAGCATCGCGAAACCTTTCGCGTTTTTGACAAAGGCTTGGGCATCAGCTTGGCTAGCTAAAGTTTCAATCACTATTTTGGAGGGGGCGGGAATAAAGCACGCGAGATTTTTACTAACCGGAACGATTCCTTTTTTGACAAGAACTTTGAGGATTTCGCCCGTCACCCAAGTCCCGTTTTCGATGGTCCCATGATAGAATAAACCATCTGCTGGGGCTTTGATTTCAAAAAGTTTGCGATCTTGTTCAAGGTCGGCGAGCTCATCGCGCTGGCGTTGCAGGGATGTTTTTAGTTTCTCGCCTTCGATTTTTTCCAATTCCAACGAACGCGGCAGATCTTGTTTTGCCTTGGAAAGTCGCAGGGCGGTATCGTCACGTTTTTCCCTTAGGGCTATGAGCTCGCGAGGAAGTGTGACCGCTAGGGTGCGTTTGTGATCGAGAATCTCCTTTCGCAACGCGAATTCAGCATATGCCACAGAGTCTTTCTGCTTCTTCAAAATGATCTCTTCGGTTTCTTCGGTGATGTCATCTGCTTCATACATTTTGAGGAGCTGCTTGAGTTCTTCTTGGTAGGACGCGAGCATCTGCTCCTGGCGCTTTAATCTTTGATTCGCCGACTCTTCAGAGACTTTGCGATGGGTTTCTTCAAAATAAGCGAGCTCCTCAGCCGCTACTTTCGCGCCTCGCTCCATACGCTGCAACTGCTCGGGCACGGTTTTTTCCAGAGTCGCGAGATCTAATTCGGCTTGCTCCATTCCAAGTTCAGCAGCTGCCAGCGCTTGTTTTGAATCGATGATTTTCCGATCTACCGCATCTGTTTTGAAAACGATCAACGGATCACCTTTTTTGATCGAGCTGCCGTGGTCGGCGATGGATACGATTTCAAACGTCGGCCAAGTTTTCGCATCCAAGCGGATCGGCACCACAGATTCAGGTAAAGCGGTGGCCTTCATGCTGTGGCTGACGGTGAAGGGTTTCGTCACCAATGTGAGTTCACCGGCATGAGCGGAGGTGACTAGAAGGGAAATAAGCAAGCAATGCAGCGCGGTCATGATCGTGAATGCGGGATGAAAAACAGGAACAACAAATCAAGCGGCACCTCTTGATTTTCTCGCCAACCAAATCGGCAGAAAACGAGGTTTTTTCGCCATCGGCGATGAGGGAACGAAATGCTCTACGACTTCGTAACCATCTCGCTCAAGGTTGCGGGTCAGGTTCGCGACGGGCCGGGTTGAAGCAATCGCCAGCAATCCGCCAGGCTGCAGCGCCTCATAGGTCGCGGCAATCCAACGTTTGTCATTTACGAAAAATCGTTGCTTTCCTGCCAACGGCGCGGAATCGAGATGGATCATAATCGCATGCAAACAACCCGATTGCTTGTTGAGCGCATTTGCACCGGGATCGGTTTCAATGACCACACGTGGATCATCCAAGGGAGTATCAGTAAAAAACTTGCGGTTCCAATCGATCAATTCGCTGCGGTTTTCTGCAACGGTGTAAACCGCACGTTTCTGCGGCAGCTCCTGCATGATGGATTTCAACATATGCCCGAGCCCAAGTCCGATCATCCAAATACGTGGCTGACGCGCAGGGCGGAATGGTGCAGCAGCGAGTTTCGCTAACTCTTCTTCGGATGAACGGGTGCTGGGTCCGCAGATCTGTTGTCCCTCTACAAGTAAGTAGCGACGACTGTCGTGTTCCTGAAGTTCGAGGGGTGAGCCATCTGCTAAAGTCGTTGTGGCGAGAGTGATGCGTGGTTTCATGTCGGCTTGTTGATGGGGAGAATGAACGATTTCGAATCTTCGACAACCATCATGTCAGAAGAATCGGTTTCCTTTTTTAATGCTTTAGAAAAAGAAAACCCCGGCCGATAAAGGCCGGGGCTTTCTAGGGGTTGAAGATCTTTTGTTTAGCGGCATGCCGCTAAAACATTAGAGGCTTCCTTTAAGAACGGAGGATGGCTTGAAACCAACCGACTTGGATGCGGCGATTTTAAGAGCTTCTCCGGTCTTAGGATTGCGGCCCATACGAGCTGCACGCTTCTTGACCTCGAAAGTACCAAATCCGATGATCTGGACTTTTTTGTCTTTCTTTACGCCTTTAGCGATCGAGTCGAGGACTGCGTCGAGGGCTTGTTCAGCGGCACGCTTGGTTGCGTCTGCTCCGAGGGCTTTTTGGATTGATTCAATAAGTTCTGCTTTGTTCATGGCAAAAGTGTTTGTGCGAATCCTGCCGCTTTTTGGCAAGATAAAATCTTCAATAAATATAAGGATTTTTTTAAAGGCACTACTTGACTTCTGGGCGATTTCTCGCTTGTGCGCCTTGAATTGATGGGAGCCGCAGGCCTGGCGCAGCGGCCCTAACAGAAATTGTTTCGCGTTATGTGGGTGTGGGTTAGGTCGTTTCTAACAGGAAAAATAGAAGTCACTGGGGGCGTGACCCCGGGGCCGCGAGTCTCCAGACTCGCGTGCGCATGAGTGATTATCAGCGATATTTAGACTCATTTAAATGCATTCTATTCTGGAGATTCGCGGTCCTAGAGACGTGCACGCGCAAACGCAGTGCAGAAAATTTTGGGTTTCTGAAATAGCGTTGTTCGATGGAGTTACGGGTTTGTGACATAAAACCCCTGATTCTACGTGGATTTTTCACCGAAAATCCGACTTTGTGAAAATTTTCACAAATAGCTCTTGCCGTGAATAAGGGGGATGGGTATCACCCGTCGCCTCACCTTTCCCTGTATTCACCCATGAAGCGTTTTTTAGTCACAACTTTAGGCCTCTGGCTTCTGGCATTCGCATCGGCTTTCGGTGCGGAGGGCGCGCATCATGAATTGCCGTTTCAAGCACCAGTTGTTATTGAACTTGGTTTTTTCAAAGTAACTAACTCCATGATCGCGATGTGGACGGTTGGTGGAATCATCATTCTAGTAGCTCAGTTGGCGACACGTAAAATTTCTCTGATTCCCAGTGGTCTTCAAAACCTCGCGGAAACGGTCGTAGAAGGGCTTCAAGGATTTTTGGGAGGCATCATGGGTGACAAGCTTGCTCGCGAGACCTTTTGGTTTTTTGGTTCCGTGTTTATCTTCATCATGTGCGCCAACTGGATGGGGCTTTTCCCAGGTGTTGGCACAGTGGGCCACAATCTCATTGATGAGAGCGGTAAGGCAGTGGGTTTCGTGCCATGGTTCCGCGGCGCCAATGCCGATATCAACATGACGCTTGGCCTCGCCTGCGTGTTCTTCCTTTTATGGTTGTTTTGGTCGATCAAACACAACGGTATTGGCGGTTTTCTCTCACACATTTTCGTATACCAAGGTGAAGGCTCAGGATTCATGAAAATCCTCCTCATTGTCATTTTCTTCCTCGTCGGATTCCTTGAGGTCATTTCGATCATGATTCGTCCACTTTCTCTTACTTTCCGTCTCTACGGAAATATTTATGCGGGCGAAAACCTCCTCGAGCTGATGTTGCAAATGGGAGGAACATACCTCGGCTGGTTAGCCGCATTACCTTTCTACTTCCTTGAGCTGATGGTTGGAGCCATCCAAGCCTTGGTCTTCACCCTTTTGACTGCCGTATTCACTGGACTCATGTGCCATCACGAAGAAGGAGAACACAGCCACTAACCCTTTTGAGTGTCGGATCATGGCAAAGACTGTGAAGACCCTCAATTAACTAAATAACAAAATATAATACTATGGTAGGAAACATCGCAATCGCAGGTGCCGCTCTCGGCGCCACTATCGCTCTTGGTCTTATCGGTCTCAAGGCTTGTGAAGCCGTAGGTCGTAATCCAGGTGCATCTGGCAAGGTTCTCGTGCAATCTCTTCTCATCTCCGCTCTCGCGGAAGGTGCGTTGATCATCACGATCCTTCTCGGTAAATAATCCGATTCTGGGGAGGTGGACTCACCTCCATCTCCCCAACTTTTCTTTTCGCTCGCTCATTTAGTTTTCAATTTCAGTCACGCTTCATCCCATGGAACTCATCAGCATCCTCACCCAAACCGCTAGCATCGCCACAGACCTTCAAGAAGTGGCTGATAACTTGCGCAAACAATTTGGCTTAAATGGTCAATTGCTGATTTCACAAGCGATTGGTTTCCTCATTTTTGCTGTCGCACTCAAGATTTTCGCCTTCAAACCCATTTCCGCCATGCTTGACCAACGTCGTGAGCGCATTGTCGCGGGTGAAGAAAAGCTCAAGCGTATCGAGAAACAACTCGCAGATTCCGAAGCCACCACTGCTGCAGCAATTGCTAAGGCAAACGAAGACGCCGTCCGCTTGATCACCGAAGCCAAAGAAGGTGCAGCCGCTTTCACCGAGCAAAAATCTCAAGAGGCCATCGCTCAAGCTCAACAAATCCTCACGAAGGCAGAAGCCGCTGCGAACGCCGACCGCGAGCGCATCTCCGCAGAGTTAAAACGCGAATTCGGACGTCTCGTCGCCGACCTTGATGCGTAGGCCGCCGAGGAGCTCGGGGTTGATTTTGTATTCGATGGTGAGTTTG
>CAWUUP010000126.1:0-8464 GCA_963925255.1 uncultured Luteolibacter sp. | reverse complement strand
CTCAACCTCCCTTCGCGTGCCGAAGCAGCAGAACATTTCGGACTCAATCCCAATCAAACCACCCTCCTCGTCACCGGCGGATCTCAGGGCGCTTTCCATCTCAATCAACTCATCGCCTCCGCTGCGAACTTACTTCCCGAGGAAATCCAAATCCTCCACATCACCGGCCCTAACGACCTCCCACGCATCCAAGCCGAGCAACCTGAACAACGCCCCGGCTACAAACTCATCGGCTTCTGCGATCAAATGCCCTCCGCCTATGCATTGGCTGACCTCGCCGTCGCCCGCTCTGGAGCCTCTACCCTGACCGAAATTTCACTCGCCGCTCTGCCCTCCCTCCTTGTCCCCTATCCCTACGCCGCAGACGATCACCAAACCGCCAACGCCAAAGTCTTCGCCGACGCCGGTGCCGCAAAACTCCTACAAGAAAAAGACCTCACCCCATCATCTCTCGCTGAGCTCCTCTCCAAACTCCTCACCAACCTCGGAGCACTCAAACAAATGTCCACCGCCGCCAAGGCTCTCGCCATCCCCGATGCCGCGGATCAAGTCGCTTCCCTCATTCTTAAAGAAACCGCCAAGGCCTGATTCCAGTCCAAGCTCATCAAGAAAACTCAAATTCTCACAACCCAAGCTCGGCGTCCCTCTGCGACCTTTGACTACGCTTCGCTCCGTCCAAGCAGTTTCGGCTTTGCCATTGTGATAATTCACTGATTTTCATTCTACTTTGCGCCTCTGCGGTGTAATATTTCCCCTTTCCTTATTCTCGCCCGCTTTCCCATTGCCCAAGCCAGCGAAACCCGCCAAGTTTTGGCCTCTCAAATGGCTGAAAACGAATCTACACGGGACCTGACCGAACTCTCAAAACCTCTTAAAATTCACCTTATTGGCGTCGCTGGTTCGGGCATGAGCGGTCTCGCGCTACTTCTACTCGGCATGGGTCACGAAGTTTCCGGCTGCGATCGTGTCACGACTTCAGAAACAGATCGCATGCAAAAGCTCGGTCTGAAATTTTCCTGCCCACAAACAGCCGACTCCGTGAACGGTGCGGAACTTGTGGTTTATTCCTCCGCAATCAATTCAACCAATCCAGCTTTCGCTGCAGCGAGTGCTGCTAAGATCCCGATGATTCGCCGCGCAGAATGTCTCGCGGCCATTCTTCACACCAAAGCAGGCATCGTCATTTCCGGAACTCACGGAAAGACCACAACCTCTTCGATGACTGCACACTTGCTCCGCGAGTGTGGTCAACAACCTTCCTACTATGTCGGCGCCGAAATTCCCATCCTCGGCGCAAACGCGAAGTGGGAACCCAAAGGCGAACTAATGGTCGCCGAAGGCGACGAATCCGATGGCACACTCGCTCTCTACAAACCTCGTCACTCTGTCATCCTCAACATCGAGGCAGAGCATCTCGATTTCTATCGCGACATCGATCACATCAAAGAGGTGTTCACAAAACTCGCCGATCAAACTACGGGAAATATAGTATATTGCGCTGAAAGCCCTGTTGCGCATGAGCTATGCTCAACCCGCTCCAATGCTATTTCCTACGGTTGGGAAACGACTGATGACCAAACCAACTACACCGCATCTGACATCCGCGATCTCAAAGGATCTTCTGCATTCACCGTGAAGAAAAACGGTAAAGCGCTCGGCGATATCGAACTCGCGATCCCCGGTGAGCACAACATTCTCAACGCCCTCGCCGCGATCGCTGTGGCCGATACCTGTGGAGCAGATTTCTCACTCATCGCCCGTGCTCTCTCTTCCTTCGCTGGCGCGAAACGCCGTTTCGAAACCAAGTATCTTTCCAAAGAATTCCGCGTCATCGACGATTACGGCCATCACCCCACCGAACTCGCAGCCACGCTCCAAACCGCTCGCTCGCTCAAGCCATCACGCCTCGTCGTTCTGTTTCAACCGCATCGTTTTACCCGAACTCAGTTGCTCGCAGATGAATTTGGAAAAGTTCTACAAGCTGCCGATAAAGTTTTCATCACAGATGTCTATCCAGCATCTGAAGCACCCATTCCAGGTATCAGCGGCCAAACCATCGTCGATGCAATGAAAGTTCATGGTGATGTTCCCGCTAAGTTTCTCACCGATATCAACACCGCTCACCACATCGTCGGAAACGCTCTCGAGTTTGGCGCCCTCCTCGTCACACTTGGTGCAGGAAACATCCATGAAGTAGGGACTCGTATCTGCCGAGATCTAAAAACTTTTGAGGAACTACGCTCTGTCGCACCTCCCGGAGAAATCCTCGGCAAGCTTTACGAGCCAATGCGCAAACATACTACACTCCTAGTAGGTGGTCCCGCGCAATTCTGGTTCGAGCCGCAATCCTTTTATGCCTTCGCCTTCCTCGTTGATTCCTGCCGCGAGCGCGGCATCCCGATCCGTGTCGTGGGTCGTGGTTCAAACCTCCTCGTCAAAGACGGCGGTATCCGTGGTGCAGTGATCCATCCAAACGGTGGCGCGTTTTCCGAACTTAGCATCGACGCCAAAGGTCACGTCTCCGCAGGTGTTGGTGTACGTTTAAAAAAACTCGCCTCCTTTGCGGGTGCTCACGGCATTGGTGGCTTTGAGTGGATGGAAGGGATCCCAGGAAACGTCGGAGGCTCGCTACGCATGAATGCCGGAGCCATGGGCATCGAAACCTTTGACCAAGTCGTCCGCGTCACCTTCCTCGATGAAGACGGAGTCATCCGCACCCGCGAACGCGATGAGATCGTCTCCACCTACCGCAACGCCCAAGAACTACGCCGCAACTTTGCTCTACAGGCCGTCTTCAAAGGTAAAAACGACAGCCACGATAACATCAAACAACGCTGGCAGGACTCTCGCGATAAACGCAAGGACTCTCAGCCCATCGCCGCTTCCGCTGGCTGCACTTTCAAAAATCCAGCCGACATTCCAGCAGGTCGATTGATCGATACCCTCGGACTGAAAGGGCAAAGCGTCGGCAACGCCGCTGTCTCTGAAGTCCACGGCAACTTCATCGTCAACAACGGCAAAGCCACTGCCAAAGACATCCTCGCGCTCATCGAGTCCATCCGCAAAACCGCCAAAGACACCCACCAGATCGATCTAGAAACCGAAGTCAAAATCATCGGTGACGATGAAACGCTATTTTAAATTTCAAATTTCAGATAGATAAGCCTTTATAAAACTTGGCGTCCTTGGCGTCTTGGCGGTTAAACTCTTCAAACCTTCCATCCATCATGTTAGATAACATCAAAATCGCCGTCCTCATGGGCGGACCTGGTTCTGAACGCCAGGTCTCCCTTGCTTCCGGAAATGCTGTTCTCAAAGCCCTACTCTCCATCGGACTCGATGCAGTTCCAGTCGATGTCACCTCGGAAGATATCCAATTACCCGAAGGCACCGGCCTTTGCTTTAATCTGATCCACGGAACCTTTGGAGAAGACGGACAGCTTCAAGACATCCTCGACAAAAAAGGCATCCCTTACACTGGAGCACGCGCTCAGTCATCACGCATCGCTTTTGATAAGGGCCTTGCCAAACGAGCCTTCCTCGAGGCAGGAGTTCCGACCCCGAAATCTGAAATCATCGATTGCTCGAATGGTCCAGTGCTTCCCTCCTTTTCTGCACCGTTCGTCGTCAAACCGCCACGTGAAGGCTCATCAGTGGGCATCGAAATTGTCAAAACCAAAGAGAAAGCTGAGGCAGCGATCGCAAAAGCTTCTCAGCATTCAAAAGATCTTTTGATCGAGGAATACATTTCCGGATTTGAGCTAACTGTTCCGGTGATCGACGGCATTGCCTATCCAGTGATTCACATCATTCCTCCTGAAGGGGTTTATGACATGGCTGCAAAATATCCATGGCTCACTGGCACAGCCAAAGGCTCACAATACATCTGCCCCGCAGATATCGATCTTGAAACAACGATCAAAGTCCAAGCTGCAGCCGTCGCTGCCCACAAAGCTCTCGGCCTTGAAGTCTACTCACGCGTAGATGTCATGTTGGATTCTAACAACAATCCCTACGTCCTAGAAGCAAACACCATCCCCGGTATGACGGAAACCTCTCTCCTCCCAAAATCCGCAGCCGCCGATGGACTTCCTTTCCCTGAACTCTGCAAAAAAATCGCCGAGCTATCGCTGAAGTTCTGAGAAATTAAAATCTCATTGATTGCTACCGCTCTTAATCCGGGCCGGGACTTCCTTGATGCTTATCCCAGCTTTGCCCAGTGCATCCCAAACTTGCAGCAAGCGCTCCAGTGGCAAACGACGATCCGCTTCCAATTCGAGCTTACGGCCAGGGTTTTGTTTCTGGAACGCGGTTAGGTATGAACCTAGTAGCCCCTCAGCAACAGGCAAACCATCCAGCGTGACGTTTCCGAGCGAATCGACCGCGATCACCGAGCGCGTATCTGAAACTTTGTTCGAAGGGATTTCTTTTACTGTGGGTAACTCGATTCCTAAGACATCACGTGGCTTCTTAAAAGTCATCGTCACAATGAAGAACACCAACAAGATGAAGAGAATGTCGATCATAGAGACGATCGGCACTTGCGCGCGTTTACGTTGGAGGCGGTAAAAATTCATGATGCTGGGCTCAGTTTGCTTTTGAACAAGTCATCACAAAACTTGTAAGAATGGATTCCATACGTGCAGTTATCTGCTCAATACGCCGCACAAAATAGCTGTGCGCTATGACGCAGGGAACAGCGATCGCTAGACCAAAGATGGTTGTGCTAAGCGCCTCTGCGATTCCTCGTGCAATCGCCAAATAGTCGGTAGTTTCACCCAACCCTTCAAAGATCGTAACGAGACCAGAAGCCGTACCTAAAAGCCCAAGAAGTGGTGCGACTGTGATCACCACATCTAGAACTCCAATTCCTGCATGCATTCTTACGATTTCTTCACGAGCCGATGCTTCAATAGCTTGATTGATCTGCACAATATCGTTTCCCTGACTTTTTATGGCTATGTTCGCCAAGCGTGCTAGCGAGCTGTTGTAGTTCGCTATTTTATTGGGAAGTAGCTTTGTATCTTTTGCGTTTTCCAGAAGCTGCACTACTTGATCTGGCAATATACGATCACGAGAGAGAGAGAGGAATTTAAAGCCGATCGCAGTCAGTCCAGCGATTGAACACAGCAAAAGAGGGTAAATAAATATGCCCCCATCTTTGAGAAATTTGAATGTGGCTTCGGTGACGGAGATTGCGAGGTAATCCATAGGTGTATTGGTATTTAAAAGTAAAAGTTGTAAATGAGCTCGAGAGAATCGCCTTTCATTTCTTTTTTGATCACTGAAGGCATGACTGGAATTGGAGCTTCGCGAATCGAATCAATCGTAAATCCTTTTTGGACTTCACCACCTTCGATTTCTCCCAACAAACTAAGGCTTCTAACGCGGCCATGGGCATCGATGAAAAATTGCACGGTAATGTATCCGGGAACAATGAAGTCGCGTCGCTTCACGCAATTTCGCTGAAACTCTAATTCAACCGCACGGCTGATCTGCGCTTGATATCGCCCCATCGGAGTATCAACCACATCCATGGCACTGCGACCTGTGCGTAAAATACTACCGCGTATTGCTGTCTTGGTTTGGTTACCACTGAAGGCGGGATCATTTATTGCAGCAGGAGTCGGCTTAGCTGTCGGCTTCGGTAATTCATTAGGCTTATTCAAAGCGATATCATCAGGATTACCATCTCGAATTTTTTTCTCATCGATCGGCTTGATGTTTTCTTTAACTTCACTCTTCGGAACTTCCTTCTCTACGATATTTTGGCCATCTAATAATTTTTTGCGAATGGCAGTCTGAGCAATTACTTCTTCGCCTGGATCCGGCTGCTTATCACCCTTCATTTGCTCTGCTGCATTCGTCAGCGAATTGGGTAACTCTTTAATCAATGGAATGGGCTGATTCAGAACAGTGGCTTGGATAGACGTATCGAGCCTACCATCCTGATAAACACTCTCTGTCGTTTCCGGTTCTTCCTCGGGTCGAGCCTCGCGACCAACCTGCGATGGCATGGTCGTATCATCATTTGTGGCATTGCGGTCACTCGTCGCTTGAGTATTACGCTCACCAATATAGCGGCGGCTGGATGGAGTATTCGGATCTAATTGATCATCTGAAGTACGCACCGCTTTTTGCTCATTCGCATCCGGTTTTGCCTCCTCAGCTTCTTCCACAAACATTTCAGGAAATATCGTAACGACCGATTCCGCTAAAGGCTTCGAAATAATCATTTCCTTGGCGATTTTTGAGAGAATAGCCTCATAACTCACCCATGCCAGTAATAGGCAGTTGATCACAACGGATATCAAAAGCGCCGCCAACCATAGGCGAGCATCGTCTCCATTTTGTCGTGTTCCTGCCGAAGTCACAGCCCTAGGTAGACTTTTTCGATGACTCTTGCAACGCCTCGCTTGCTACAAAATATCGACATGCGAGGCCCAAAACCACACCAGCAGAGAAACCAAAGACGTGCCCCAGAACATCCGTCCCTGAGCCAGGTGCCGCGCCGCCTAACCAACCAAGTAAAACGAATCCGGCCAAAAGCGGCGCCAGAACCCGCACCCATGGCATGCTGACTTTTTCCCGAAAATTATCCACTAACCCCACCCCAGATAATATTCCCAGCGCACCAAAAACAGCGCTGGAAGCCCCGATCGAAAGGAAAGATTCCGGATAAGTAAGTGCCGAGGTGACCACATTACCGACCGTTCCCGAAAGGAGAATCATCACCCAACCTTTTAATGGACCGATGGTTTTTGATACCAACATTCCAAACAACCCACCGCTTGCGAGATTACCAAGAATATGTCCGACATCCGCATGCAAGAAGAGTGCTGTAAATGGCCTCCACCATTCGCCATTTTTCATCAGACCGATACTCGATGATGCTCCTCGATCCGTTAAAGTTGAGTCGGTTTGTTGAAAATTAAAAATCACAATCAACACAACCGCCCATATCGTATAATATGCCCACCCTGAAGAATGCTTCGCCCAGTTTGACGGGACAAATTTTGGGATCGAGACAGCTTCTGACTCCGACTCGTATTGACGGATCTCTTCAGAAATTTTCACCGCCGCCTCTGGCTCAACCTGAAGATCAAACTCACCCGGCTGATCACCATGCTCAACCCGTATAGTCTCCCCCATCGCCAGCACGACCAACGCATGCTCTTGCGCCTCATCCAGTGTGGGATAAGTGCCGACGTCTATCCATTCAGTCTTGTCTTCTTCGGATTTCATATTGGAGAGCCGCGCCTCTGGCTGGCTTTTCTGGTATTACGGAATAAGCCGGCCAGAGGCGCGGCTCTACAATAAGCTAAATTAATGCTCATGCTTCACATGTCCAACGAGCAGATCACGTCCAAAGTCATTCGCTGAATCACGCCAGACAGCGTGAAAGTGGTTACCATTATTTTGAACATTGGCGACTTCTACTAGAAACGTAGTTCCTTGGATACGGTAGTAGTAAGGCTCACCGCGCTTCATTCCACCGGCCCAACCGAAGCGTAGGTTTGCGAAATCTGCTTTGATCTTTTTGAGATCACTCTCGGCGAGTTCTTTGCGGTGGCGGTTCGCGTAGACTGCAATGAGTTCCATCAATGCTTTTTGCTGGGTCTCTGTCATTTCAGAAGCAAGCAAACCGACGGGTTCAAGCTGTTTAGCGACGCGGTCTTCAGCTGTGAGAATTTCGCCCGGAGGTTTATCAGAGAACACCACTTCTTTGCCGCTTTCCTTCAACGTAGTGACGAGTGCACGGGCGAGATCTTCTTCTTCATGCAAAGGACGATTTCCCTTCATTTTATGTTCGATCATGATTTCACCCGGATTCGATGCAAAAAACGAAGGTGTCACGCCAACGACTTTTCCCCCTACCACTGTATAGTTGAGTGAGAGGTGATGGCCTTCGTAGCGCCATGACCAAGTCCCCGTTGCGGATGGCTTTCCAAAGATCGATGTGAAATAGGCTTTTGGATTACGGAAATCTGGACGCTTCTCGATCTCACCGAGAAAAGCTTCGAGCGCCATGATCGCATCAACTTTTTTCAAGCCCGGGTCACTGAGAGCGCTTTTCAATAAGCCTCGAACCAGCTCAATCTGTTTTTCATCAAGTTGTTCCAAAGGAATTCCTTTGCGCTCACGCGGCACAAACCCCCAGTTCTCGCGTTGCTCAGCTTCAAAGGGAAATGCCGCTTTATCTGCTTGTTCTTTATTGAGGGAGGCAAGAAATGCATTCGCGGCGCTCGCCATCTCCACATTCACTTCCTGAAGTGGCTGAATGACTTTTTTAACTGGCTTTTCAGCGAGCAGTGAGGAAGTGGCGAGAAGTCCGAGGAAAAAGATTTGTTTCATAAATGTCCGTATACGTTGAATTAGAGGCTGCCCTTGCTTTCTTAATCCGAAAAGTTTTTTCGTGAAACGGAACACGCTTGGACTCAGCGGCAAAGACAGCGTATCAAGG
>CAWUUP010000125.1:0-4233 GCA_963925255.1 uncultured Luteolibacter sp. | reverse complement strand
CACAGCCTTTAGGAGGGTTTGTAAGATTTGGTGGGAGTCCTGGAATGCTCATCAATGGCTGACCTTTGGGCTGGGCGGCTGGGATCGATTTTAACAAGGATCGCGTGTAGGCGTGGAGAGGATTGCTGAAAAGGTCTTTGCGTTGGGCGCTTTCGACGATCCGTCCCGCATACATGACATTGATATGGTCACAAACTTCGGAAACTACCGCTAAATCATGGGTGATGAAGATGATCGAAGTCCCGAGCTTCTCTTGACGATCTTTGATGAGGTCTAACACCTGCTTTTGAACCGTGACATCGAGCGCAGTGGTAGGCTCATCGCAAATGAGAAGCTCCGGTTTGGTGATCAAAGCCATCGCGATCATCACTCGTTGGCGCATGCCTCCCGAAAACTCGTGAGGATAGGAATGAATACGTTTTTCTGGCTCAGATATTCCGACTTCTGCAAGAGCATCAATCGCGCGGGTTAATGCGGCTTTGCCTTTGATGTTTTCATGTAACTCCAGTGGTTCGGTGATCTGATCGCTGATCCGCATGTATGGATTGAGCGAAGTCATTGGATCTTGGAAAATTATCGAGATTCGTTTTCCACGTATTCTCCGAAGAACTTTCTCGCTAGCACTGAGGAGATCAATTCCATCAAACATTGCTGTGCCCCGCACGATACGTCCTGGAGGTGAGGGGATTAGGCCGAGCAGGGAGTAGCAGGTGACTGATTTTCCAGAACCCGATTCCCCGACGATTCCTAACGTTTGCCCGCGCTCGAGTTGGAACGAGACATCTTCAACCGCATGAACCACTCCGTTTCGCGTATGGAAGCGTGTGGTCAGGTGGTTGACGTCGAGGAGCATGGGTGGGAATGCTTTAAACTCTGAATTTTAAATTCTAAATGAAGAAAACTGGAGTTGCTCGAATCAGGCTTTATCTAAAATGGAATTCCAGTGCTCGATGTTGTCTTTTTGATCAGCGAAAAGCTCTGTGGTATCGTCGTGGATCGTGACGGATGTGATTTTGTCTCCAACTCCGTTGAACTTACAACCGCGTTCGCCGGTGTTGTTTTTACCGGTGATTTTTTCGCCGACATCCATGCCGTTGGTAACTTGACCAAATACGGAATGGCGGTTGTCGAGAAACGGAGTGGCGGTGGTGGTGATGAAGAACTGAGATCCGTTGGTTCCTGGACCAGCATTTGCCATGGAGAAAACACCTGGAGCACGGTGACGAAGGTCAGGATGGAATTCATCCGCAAACTTGTAACCCGGGCCTCCGCGGCCGCTTTCGGTAGGATCGCCACCTTGCAACATGAAGCCTTCAATGACACGGTGGAAGGCAACATCTTTGTAGTAACCGCGCTGCGAGAGGTTGAGGAAGTTTGCGCAAGTGATCGGGGCTTTAGATGCATAAAAGGTTGCGTCAATATCGCCTGCGGTGGTGTGGAGTGTAATTTTAATATCGTTCATGATCGTGGAAAAAGTCTGACGCCGGGATGGTGGGGAAATCTTTCCTCTCATCCAAGCCATATTTCAAGCATTCCAAAAAGGAGCGCGGGCGTGACCACACCCTGAGGTTGAGGGTGTCTCACTCACATATTTAATCGAACGGTGTGACACCGTTTAGCCTCATGCAGTGAAGACACGGCAGCTCCTCATTTTGCGACTTGGAGAAATCCTTCCTATTTTACATTCTCCGCCCGTGAGCCAAACGCCATCAGATTGGGATAATAGCAAGGGCATTGCCAAAAGCATGCTGCGAGATCGCGTATCTCGTAGGAAAATGTTAGCATACTGGCTAATATTTGTTCTGGTTTGGATCGTGCTGGGACTGTGGATCATCGATGGATGGTTGGCGGAGAGCCCTACGCGCTTCGTTGTTTGGTGGTGTGGCTGTTTGCTGATCACACTCATTCTTATCATTTTCGCACTTTATGATGCACTATCCGTAGTGCGGGAAGAGAGATCAGAGCGTTAGGAATTAATAAGATCCGCGACGCCTGCGCATAAGAAAAATCAGTAATCCAATACTAAATATGATGGGACTACCCATTTCCGGAATCGTGACTATATTGGAACTTAAAGTTACCGCTCCGTTACTCGCAAATGCTCTTCCAATCAATTCTGCTCCACTATTAAGCGTGATGGAAGTCGTGGCCAAGATGGTGCCAGCGAATCTGGAGTCTGTGCCAAGCGTCGCCGAGCTACCAACTTGCCAAAAGACATTACTGGCCTGTGCTCCGCCGATCAACAATACATTGCTGCCCACGCTTGTTCCTAAAGTTGATCCTGCTTGAAAAATCCAGACGGCATTCGGATCATTATTTCCATCCAATGTCAAAGTGCCGGTAATCGCAATAGAACTCGAACCATAATATACGCCCGATGTTAGGGTCTTCCCACCAAAATCATATACAGTCCCCACCGAGGTGGTTGGTGTTCTTCCAGAGGCGTCTGCGATAGCTGTAGTTAGATCAATTTTAGCTTGTTGTGTAACGATATCATCAGCGTGATTCACCCCGTTCAGTAGAACATTCGCAAGTCCCGTAATGGTGAGTGTGGGATAAGTTCCAATATCGCCTGTAATCTGCATCGTCGCAGGTGTGCCGTTGATTGTGATTCCAGAGCCTGCAAGTATAGCAAAGTGATCTGTAGTTCCTAAGTTGACCGCAACTACCGAGGCACTGGCTTGCTCTGGGATGATAGTTACTGCAAAGACCAAGGAAACGCATGCTGAAAAAGCACGATTCAATAGGATTTCTGTCTTAGATGAATTAGTAATCTTCATGACTCACATCATGGCACCTAAATTATTAAGTGCCATGGGGTGAAGTGCCATCGGGTGAATTGCTATGGGGTGAATTGCTATGGGGTGATCGTCCCGTCCAGTTATCTAACAGAATACATCTATTCTCCGCTTTGAATTATAGCTAAATTCACACCTTCCTTAAATGAACAGTTTACGAATCACCGAGTGAATATCCTGTGCGGTATGGACTGTGTGTGGAGATCCGATGAGAACGGGTTTTTCTGATTCTGGAACCTTATCGCGGCCGTGGGAGCCTTTCACGAGTGATGCATCGAGTGGAATGACATCAAGGAGACCTCGGATACCGATTTTCTTTTTAAGTAAAAACTTCGCGATTTTGAGTTTCGGCAGTGCAATACCTGGATCGATGAAAAGTTCGCACGGATCGTAACCGGGTTTACGATGAATATCGATAGTCCGAGCAAAGTCTGGGGCTAGAGCGTCATCATTCCAGAAGTAGTAGGTGAACCAAGCGCTAGGCGTTGCAATGGCGATGAGATCACCTGAGCGGTCGTGGTTACGCTCGCAGATCTCATCGATTCCTGAAGTTTTCTCTAACAGATTTTGAACTTCATATTTAATGGATGGATCGTTGATGTAGATGTGGGCGACTTGGTGATCTGCAACTGCGAAAGCTTTGCAGCCACCGTAATCAAGCGTTTCGTGTCCGAGTTCGTTTTTGATCGAGAGCCAACCTTTCTCGCGGAATAGACGATTGATATGAATGGGTTGATCGACAGGGGAGATACCGTATTCAGAGAGAAGGAGCACACGAATACCGCGTGACTCGTAGAAAGCAATAATGTCGGAGACAACGTGGTCGATAGCTTGAACTTCTTTGGCTATGTTGTCTGCGGACGGGCCGTCCTTTTGTAGGCAGTAATCCAGATGAGGAAGATAGACGAGAGAGAGGGTTGGGCTGTGTTTTTCTTCAACCCATTTTGCCGAGGCGGCGATCCATTCTGATGATGCGATTCCTGCGGCAGGACCCCAAAATGCAGGGAAGGGGAAGGGTCCGAGATCGGCTTTAATCTCATCCCGCATTTCCATCGGCTGGGTGTGGATATCGAAATGCTTCGATCCATCGGCGGTATAGAGTGGGCGAGGCGTGATGGTAAAATCCGCCGTGGAATGCATATTATACCACCAGAACAACTTCGCGCAGGTAAAGTCTGGAACCTTTTCTGAAAGGTCGCGGCGCAGAGTATCCCAGATTTTTTCACCGTGGACGATGTGATTGGATTGCTTCCAAAAACGGACTTCAGCGGTTTCGCGGTCATACCAGCCATTGGCAACAATGCCGTGTTGCTCGGGAGGGGTGCCAGTTAGAATTGACGACTGAGCAGTCGTGGTAAGGGCAGGAAATTCTGGAGTGTAAGTTTGTAGACGGTGTATTTCAGCGAACGCATTTATCCCTGGAGCGTTTTTTCCC
>CAWUUP010000124.1:0-4690 GCA_963925255.1 uncultured Luteolibacter sp. | reverse complement strand
CATATCATCGACACTCGCCTGCTTTTTCTACTGGCAAGCGTTTCTAGCCGTGGCGCTCTCCGCCATTTTACTGAAACTTGCTCTCCATTACCAAGACCGCATCGCTCCCATTCATCTCCGAGTTCTAGCAGATGCCGTCCTGATAACACCTTTACTTTTTATCGAGTTTTAAAATAAAATTAATTCATCTAACAGAAACCCATTAAATCACGCTAGTTGATTTAATGCTTATCTCTCAAATAAGCTATCTCAACCTTCGATCATTGCGTAGGCATTATGATGGTGGATGGACTCGAAGTTTTCTGCCTCTACCCGATACCAATTCACAAGCGGATGTTGTTTAAGACCTGCAGCGACATTCCGCGCAAGATCTTCAACGAACACAGGTTGATCATAAGCTCTCTCCGTCACGGCTTTTTCATCTATGCGCTTCAAACCTGCATATAGCTCACAACTTGCTGAACGTTCTGCGAGCTCGATCAATTCCTCGAAAGTCAGCTGATCTGAACCCTCAACCGAAATCGTCACTACGCCGCGCTGATTGTGAGCGCCGCGTTCGCTGATCGCTTTCGAACAAGGGCAAAGTGTTGCTACGGGAATCTCCACGCTGAAATACAACTCGTGTTCTCCGTCAGCCGAAAATCGACTTTCGATACCCAGCTCGTAATCCATCAGGCTTTTCATGCCTGAAACCGGCGCCTGCTTTTCGCGGAAAATGGTAAACTCGCAACTCACCTGTGCCCGCGTTGCGTCGAGGCGCGATGCCAACTCTGCGGTTAAGCGACTTAAAGATGAGCCAGAAAGGGGTTCTTTGTATTGATGCAACACATCCACGAAGCGACTCATATGCGTGCCTTTGAGATGAGCGGGTAGTTCAACCGTCATTTCAAACTTCGCAACCGTCGATTGTATGACGGCATCACGGCCAAGATAAGTCGCGGGGTAGCGCAATTCTCTCACGCCCACGCGATCGATGACAATCTCGCGATGATCTTGTTCGTTCTGCGTATCTGGCAAAACCTGCATCTATAAATCTTTCTGAGAGGGAAATAAAAAACCCGCCCGGTAATTCGGGCGGGCTTTAAAAATTAGTTATCCATGCTTAGTGAAAACAACATCTGCCAAATTATGGCATCAGGTTGATCGCGCGGGATTGCTTGATCGCATTGTTGATTATGCGATGCAGTTTAGCGGTTACACCTGTCACGCGACGTGGAAGAATTTTTCCAGTTTCGGAAGTAAATTTACTGAGGATTTCAGGATTCGTAGGGATCAACTGCTCGACAGGAATATCCTGTCTACGGCGGGTCATCTGGCGGTTAGCCACACGAAAATTGATGCGGCGTTGTATGGTCTTTGGCTCGGACATGATAATTAGCGAAGTTCGCGGTGAAGGGTTCTGCGCTTAAGGAAATGATTAAATTTCACTTTCTCCAAGCGACCTGGAGTAAGAAGGCTTTTCTTGTTACGTGTGGTGACGTAACGGGAAGTCGGCTTGCCCTCGGCTTTCGCTTCGGTGCATTCAAGAATGATGATCTCGCGTGGCATGATGTGTTTAGTGGAAGGGCGATATGGATTTATTCGTCGTCGTCGTCAAGCGAAACCGTCACAGAATCTTCATCTTCTTGTGGGATTCCTCCGCTGAAACCTACTTCATCGGAAGGACGGAACCTTCGATTCCCATATTCTCTCTCCCATTGCGCCTGACATTCAACGGTTAAACGAGCAAATGGAATCGCCTCAAGACGGGCAATAGGAATCTTCAATTCGGAAATTTCACAAATGCCGTAAGTGCCTGATTTGATGCGACGGAGGGCTTGTTCGATCTCGTAAAGCGCATCTTGCTCGTTAGCTAAAACAGAAAGAGCGAAATCGCGGTCATATGCATCACTGCCTGCGTCACCTTGGTGTTGGCCGCTACCGGATGCTTCGCTGCCTTCTGGGGCATTACGTATGGTGTCGCGGGTCATTCCGGACATCGAATCGACCAACATATCTCTGAGATCCAGTAAACGCTGGTGCTGTTTAACCACGAAAGCCGGGCTATGATTACCTTTAACGGTAGTCGACGGTTTTGGCGCGTTCTCAGCTTTTGGTGGAACAAAACGCGGTTTGTTCGGGGCTGGTGGTGGGGTGCTGACCAGAGATGGCTTCTTCGCTACCACTTTTTTAGGCTCAGCCACCTTTTTCACTTCTGCGACTTTTGCGGCCGGTTTAGTGACTTCAGGCTTCTTAGCTGCTGCTTTTTTCGGCTCAGGCTTTTTAACTTCTGTCTTCTTGATCACAGGTTTAGCTGCTTTCGGAGCGGTCTTTTTGACGGCTTTCTTTTCTGGAAGAGCTTTTTTAACCGGCTTCTTCGCAGCAACTTTCTTCACCACAGGAGCGGCCTTCTTAACAACTGCTTTAACAACCTTCTTTGCTGAAGCTGCTGGCTTCTTGGTAAGTGGCTTCTTAGTTGGAGCTGCCTTCTTTGCTGAAGCTGCTGGCTTCTTAGTTGGAGCTGCTTTCTTAGCTGGAGCTGCTTTCTTAGCTGGAGCTGCTTTCTTGGCTGGAGCTGCTTTCTTGGCTGGAGCTGCTTTTTTAGCTGGAGCTACTTTCTTGGCTGGAGCGGCTTTCTTGGCTGGAGCTGCTTTTTTAGCTGGAGCTGCCGGTTTCTTCACCGTTTTTTTAGCAATAGGCTTTTTATTCGCGGACGGTTTAGATTTAGCCTTAGAGACAGGCGGTTTACTTGCGGTCTTTTTGGTAGTTTTTTTGGCGGCCATGACGGGGTATTTATAGGGAAAATGGATGAATAAAGGGGAAACTTCTGAGTCTTCAGCCCAATGGTTGGGGGGCGGTGGATTAGCCCTTCATTTCAACTACTTCAAGGGGAAACTTCATATTCCCTAAAATATCTTTCCTTTTCCTTCTGTTCCGTGGAGCTTGAAATGCATCGCGCCTTCCCTATTCTGCCCACCCGACATGCAACTAACTGCCATTCTTGAATCCCTACTCATCGCTTCCCAAGAGCCCCTTTCTTCAGAAGAAATGGCACGACTCATTCGCGCCCGCGTCGCCGAGGCTGAAGATGTCCTGCTACGTGAAACCGAAGAAGGCTCTACCCCAACACCCTTAGCTGATTGGCTGACCGCATTGGCACAAACCACTCCAGAGCAAGTCGCTGAGGCCGTTGCATCGCTCAACAAGTTCTACCAAGATTCGGAGCGTGCCTTCATGATCTTAGACAGACCCAAAGGCTGGAAAATTTACACCCGATCGGATTTCGGAGATTTCGTTCGCCATCTATTCCCCGGCAGAAAACCCGAGCGCCTGTCCGGTCCTGCGATGGAAACGCTCGCCATCATCGCTTATCGTCAGCCTATTACAAAAGCTGCAATCGAAGCGGTTCGCGGTGTCTCATGCGATGGCATGATTCAGAAACTTCTCGATCGCGATCTCATCCGCATCGGCGGTCGCGCTGATCTACCGGGTCGCCCCCTACTCTACCTAACCACAGATCTTTTCTTCGAGCACTTCGGTATAAACAGCATCGACGAACTGCCTAACGCATCAGAGCTCCGTCGCATCAAACTTCCTGAGCCAACCACAGAAACCAAAGTTGATGATTCGGAATTACAACTCGAAGACAACGAAGCAGGAACTCCTGCCGCAGCTGCATCAAGCGAGTCCGACGAAGAGCCCGTGTCCGAATCCATCACTTCCACTGACGCATCATGAGCCTAGATGATATTCGCAAGCAGATCGACTTCATCGATCAAGATCTTCTCAATCTTCTCTCGCAACGTGCCGATCTGGTTCACGAAGTTGGAGTAATTAAGAAACGCGATAGCTTACAAATCTATGCGCCTGAACGCGAACAAGCTTTGTTAGATCGTCTTATTTCGCTCAATCAAGGTCGTCTTCCAGAAAAATCCATTCGTGCGATCTATCGTGAAATCATGTCCGCAGCACTTGCATTAGAGGATGATCTAAAAATTGCTTACCTAGGCCCTGAAGGCACTTGGACTCATCAAGCATCGATCAAAAAATTCGGGCATTCAGTCAACTACTCATCACAGCCGAATTTCTCCGATGTGTTCGATCAAGTCGCACGTCGCCAAGCCGATTACGGTGTCGTCCCGATTGAAAACTCCACCGAGGGAGCAGTCTCCCACACGTTGGATTTATTCGTAGATTCCCCACTCCACATTTGTGCGCAGATTTTACTTCGAATTGAAAATTGCCTGATGGCGGCCATTCCACGTGAGGAGATCAAGACCCTTTATTCGCATCCTCAGGTATTCGGACAGTGCCGTAACTGGATCTTGAAAAACTTTCCGCACGCCGACCTCGTCGAAGTTTCATCCACCACCAAAGCCGCAGCACTCGCTAAAGAAAAATCCGCAGAGGGCGCCGCGGCACTGGGTGGAGCACTCGCCGCGGAAATTCATGGTCTTGTTCTTCTTGAAACCGCCATCCAAGATCGCGCCACTAATACCACACGCTTCTTAGTCATCGGTGAAAAAACCTGTCCACCAACCGGTAACGACCGCACCTCGATCTTGTTCGCTATTAACGACCGTCCCGGCTCTTTGGTTAACGCCCTGAAATCATTCGAGCATCTCCATATCAACCTCTCGAAAATTGAATCACGACCATCAAAGAGGAAAGATTGGGAATATATCTTCCACGTCGATCTTTCAGGTCACTG
>CAWUUP010000123.1:0-3975 GCA_963925255.1 uncultured Luteolibacter sp. | reverse complement strand
GTTTGCGAGGATTTTACGACTCTGCCTGAGGTAGAATCAGTCATTGCATGTGGGGATACAAAAGCCTCAGTGCGGTTGAAAAATGGAATGCATTGCGATTTGCGAGCGGTGAAGAACTCAGAATTTCCGTTTGCTCTCCAGTATTTCACAGGTTCCAAGGAACATAATGTCGCGTTGCGATCGCTGGCGCTTAAAAAAGGTTGGTCATTGAATGAATACGGATTGAATCCAGTGAGTGATGATACCGAACGCCCAGTCGTGGAAGACGAGAAGGATATCTATCGACTACTAGGTTTGCAGTATATTGAGCCAGAGTTACGTGAGAACCGAGGAGAGATAGAAGCCGCAGCAGAAAACCAGTTACCGCATTTGGTGGAGTTGATGAATTTACGTGGGACTTTTCACAATCACACCACGGCATCTGATGGACGAGATAGTCTTGAGGGAATGGTTGAGGAAGCGATGGATCTAGGGCTTCAATATCTTGGGATTTCTGATCATTCAAAGTCTTCGTTCTGGGCGAATGGTTTGAATGAAGAACAGCTACTCGCGCAGATTTCTGAGATTAGAACCTTAGAAAAATCACTGAATGGATTCCGTATTTTTGCGGGCAATGAAGTGGATATTCTCAAAGATGGCAGCCTTGATTTTTCCGATGATATTCTCGCTCAACTCGATTTCTGCGTCGCATCCGTGCACAACTTAATGAGCATGGATGAGAAAACGATGACGGATCGGATTTGCCGCGCAATGGAGAATGAGCATGTGACGATGCTCGGCCACGTGACGGGTCGGCTACTTCTAAAGCGCGAAGGCTACGCAGTAGATCACGCAAGAATTATTGATTGCGCTGTAGCGACACGAACCGTGATTGAGTTGAATTGCAGTCCGATGCGATTGGATATGGATTGGCGTTGGTGGAAGCGTGCCCGTGATAAAGGGGTATTGTGTTCCATTAATCCCGATGCGCATTCACGTGCTGCGCTGCATTATCTCGGACAAGGAGTCAGTATCGCGCGCAAAGGCTGGCTGCGCAGAGAGGACGTTCTAAATACTCGCTCGCTCAAAGATATCGAAGCATTCCTATCGAAGCCAAAGTCGGAGAGATGAATAGGCGTAAGCTGACTCAAAACCTCATTGATTTATCAGTCCTCTCGGATCTAAGCCTTGAGATAGAAAAATATGCTAATCGCAGGTGGCATGGATCTATACTGAGCGCCTCTTTACTCAATAAGGTCAGAAGGTTTTTAGGTCTCTCGGCATAGGGCTTGCAGCGAGGCTTCTGAGGGTGCAAGATTTGCGGGTATGTTTACGCCTGCTTGGAAAAAAAATGCAAATCATCTCGTCAAGGGAGCGACCAAATTTGTGAATTACAAGAGGGATTTACTGAATGCGGATCGCGTAGCGGAGATCGACTCACGAGGCAAAGATCTGATCCAAGCGATCAAGACTAAGGATAGGGTGAAAGTAGACGAGGCTTCAAAGCAGTTGAGGGCGGCCTGTGAAAACTCATTGCCACGTGAGAAACCGCAAAATTGGTTTGAGGAAAACGTGGAGGTTATGTTCGTTGCGATTGTCATCGCGCTGGGTTTGCGTGCGTATTATTTGCAGCCGTTTCGGATTCCTACGGGTTCGATGCAGCCAACCTTAAACGGAATTACGGGAACTCCCATGAAACAAGCGGATTGGCCATCATTTCCGCAACGTGTCATGGAAAGTATTCTGCGTGGTAGAAGTTACGAAAAAGTAGTGAATGATAAGGATCGTCTGGTAAAAACTGGGATTTATTCAGTCCCAGATGGTATTAAAATTGGAGGCGATGTTAGGGACTATCAGTGGATGCACTTTTTTAGTCGTTCACAGTTAATTAGCGAAAACCAAGATCCAATAAGACTGCCTTCACCTGCGAACCAAGCCTATGATATTGGTTTGGAAGATGCGTTTAAGCAGGCTAGGGAAAATGGTGGAATTCTAAAGAAAGGCCTAGTTCTCATGGAGGGCTTTATTGATACCGGTGACCTTGTGCTGGTGGATAAATTTTCATACCACTTCAGGAAACCAAAGCGTGGAGAGGTCTTCGTTTTTGACACAATTGCGATCAAAGGTATCCAAGAGCAAAGTGGTCCGCAGGGGGCTGGATCACATTACATCAAACGCTTAGTCGGTGTGCCAGGTGATGAGCTTTCCATCATGACTCCAGATTTGATTGTGAATGGAAAAGTGGCGAGCGAGTCGGGCATGCGCCGTGTCGCGGAAGGTGGTTCGCCTTTCAAGAAAGAACATGAAGGTTATGCTCTGGCTCAGCCAAGCTCTTCTCAGAAGCGTTATTTGGTGGAGAAAGACGATGTATTAAATCTACGGCTTGAAAAAGCCAAGCCGGGCATGCGTGAGTATGCTGCAATGGGCGATAACACGAGGAGTTCACTGGATTCCCGTTACTGGGGCACGGTGAAAGAATTCAACCTCGTCGGCCCTGCTTTGTTCGCACTCTGGCCGTTCACTACGGGTCACTGGGGTTTCATTAAATAGATCTACTCCGTGTCCGCCGCATCTGAGATCACCCGGAAGGCGGAATCTAATCTGGCCTTCGCACTAAAAATCCTACCAAAGGATAGGCGAGATGATATGGTGGTATTTTATGCGTTCTGTCGGACAGTGGATGATATCGCTGATGAACTGGGAGTCTCTGCCACTAAGCGAGCAGATAGCCTAATGACTTGGGAAGATGGCATCCAACATGGATTTCCAAAAGAACTTGAGCTCGGCAACCAGCTGATGGAAATGGTCGACCGCCGTGGGATTTCGCAGCAATGGCTATTAGAAATTATCGATGGCTGCCGGATGGATCTTGAACCACGGAAATTTGGAAGTTGGGAGCAACTTTCCAAATACAATTGGAAGGTCGCGGGAGTCGTTGGGCTTGTTTCGACGAGGATTTTCGGTTGTGTGCATGAGAGCGCAGATCGCTACGCAGAAATGCTGGGAAATGCGCTTCAGCTTACGAATATTTTGCGCGATGTCGGCGAGGATCTGAGCAACGGAGGACGGATTTATCTACCTGAAAACGATATGATCCGCTTTCAATACTCGGAGCGAGATTTGATCGGCAGGGTCTACGACGGTAGGTTCATCTCGATGATGCGCTATCAGGCAGAACGCGCTGAGTATCTATTCCGCGAAGCTGAGGCGCTAATCCATCCCATGGACCGAAAGTCCCTGATTCCCGCGAGGGCGATGGCAGAAATTTACCAATGCCTGCTTGAAAAGATGAAACAGGACGGGTTTAAAGTCTTCGAGAAGCGATATTCGGTCTCAAAACCCAGAAAACTCCTCATTCTTTTGAAATTTCTGATAGCAGGTGTTCTCAGAAGTGGATAAGTTTCCCAACAACAACGTCCGTAAACCATGACTAAACTCATACTCACGATGGCCACAGGGTCGGCACTTTTATTGGCTTCTTGCGAGCCAATCCCTTATCGTCCTCACCAGCACACACGTCCTTACAATGAGCCCAATCGTCCTTATACGGAGCAAAATCAGCCAAATCGGCCTTACTCGGGACCTAACGATCCAAATGTTCCGCAGCCGCCCCCAACTCCGCCGACCAGAGATCAATATCCCGTTGCTGAACGCACCGCGAATCCAAATCACGTGATCAGTCCATACGATCCTTACAACGTGATCAATATCGAAGGGTTCCGCTCTGGACAACTTGCCAAAGATCCATCGAATCAAAAGATTTTCCGCATTCCATAGAGGCCTAGTTTAGGCACTTTGCTAGTAAGATGATGATACTCGGAATTGATCTCGGCACGACTCACTCGGCGGTGGGTGTCGTGGATTCAGGTTTCCCCATATTACTTGCAGATGAGGAGGGTAAACGGATCATTCCAAGTGCCGTCTGGTATGGTGAGAATGGTGAAGTTGAAGTTGGGCGTCAGGCCTTGAGGCGACGCGTGACTGATCCGATGCGAG
>CAWUUP010000122.1:0-6913 GCA_963925255.1 uncultured Luteolibacter sp. | reverse complement strand
GATATAGATGGAGTGCTTGCAGGTAAAATATCGCCGATTTCGTTTCCGGTTTCGCCGAGGTCATCGTTGCTTGCGGTGGACGTGGTGTGATCTGATACGGGTGCTTCGGTTGCTTGAATTGCGGCGAGAACGTCTTTGATGGGTTCGATGGCTTCAATTCTTTCAAGGTGTCCGGCATATTCGCTTTGTGGTTTTAAGGGAAGACGCATGCCTTCTTCTTGGGCAAAAATTCCGCTATAGACCATGTTTACTAATGGGCCACAAACGCCACCACCCGAACCGGCAGATTGAGCCATAATTACGACCGCATAACGTGGTTGGTCATAAGGGGCGAAGGACATGACCCATGAGTTATTAGATTTCTTGCCGTTATCTACAGTTTGTGCAGTTCCTGTTTTGGCTGCGATTTCATAATTTGCCATACTCACTTTTCCAGCTGTTCCACCCGCTTCATTTACTGCTTTCCACATGCCAAGACGGATGAGTGCGAGATCGCTATCTTTGATTCCGGATGCAAGTAGATCGACCTCAAGTTTTGGAAAATCAGAAACTTGCACATTGCCATTTTCAGCGACGACTTTTTTGACAATACGAGGTCGGTAGTATTTCCCACCGTTGGCGACGGGAGCTAGCATGGCAGCGAGTTGTAATGGGCTTGCCATAGTGTCTCCTTGTCCGATGGATAACATTGCAGTCAGCGCAGGAGTCATGACTGCCCCTGGGACAGCGGCACGCCATGCACGGGATCCTGGGAGAGTGCCGGGATCTTCATTAGGAAGTTCGATACCTGTTTTCTTGCCGATTCCTACGAGAGAGAAACCATCCACCATTGCTTTCCATCCGATGGCATTAGCGAGCTTGTTGAAGTAAGGGTTGCAAGATTGTTGTAGAGCACGGGGCAGAGTGAGACTGCCGTGGCTGCCCCGGCTTTTATTCCAGAGCCAGCAACCAATTTTATGGTCTCCGTATGGAACGAAACCGGTACAGGTGAAAGAACGAGTTGCCATTCCGTTCATTGCGCCTGCAATCGCCGTCGGCACTTTCATGGTTGAGCCTGGAGTGAATGAAGTAATGGCACGGTTTGTGAAGGGTGAAAGCTGAGGTTTTGAAGTGTAGCTCTTGAATTTCTCGGACGAAATGGAAGGGATAAATGCATTTGGATCATAATCCGGCACAGAGGCCATGGCGAGAACCTCGCCGGTGCGGACATCTAAAACTACCCCGGCCGCACGCCCTGCGCGCCGTAAGGTGTTTTCTAGCAGATATTGAATCCGTGCGTCGATCGTGAGTTGAACTTTTGCACCGCTGCCTGGTTTGGTGTAATCAAGTATGCCGATGGTGTGGCCTTTTTCATTTTTGAGAACGGTTTTGGTTCCCTCAGGTCCTCGAAGGTAGGCGTCCATCGTCGCCTCAACTCCAGCGATGCCCTTTTCGTCACCGATGAAGTGGTTGAAAGAACGTTTGTCAGTAGATGAGATATCTCCCTTTTCCCATTGTTTTAAATAACCAAGAACATGTGAAGCGAGTGTGCCGTACGGATATTGTCGTTGTGGATTAATGCCAAGCGTGACTCCAGGGAATTCAAGGTTTCTCTCAGCTATGCGAGCGAACTCCTCGTATGTGAGATCAGATCGGTAAGTGAAAGGAACTAAGCCACGATGGGTGATATAATGTGTGCGGAGGGCTGAAGCGTTGTAGTTTTTGGCGAGACCTAGTTGTTGTAGCGGAGCAATCGTTGATTCGTTGACGATTTTTACGATGTTTATTTCTTTGGTTTTGCGCGGTAGACCAGATTCGGTTGTTAGACGTTGGAGTGTTGGGCTATCATCGTATTGCAAATTATAAGCGCTGACGATCTCGTCGAGATTGAACGTAGCAACATAGTTGCGAAGATTGCGGGCAAGTGGAATTCCATTTCTGTCGGTAATTTCGCCTCGTATGCCTGGTTCGCGGATCGTGACGGTGCGGTTGCCTGGAACAAGTGCTTGGAATTCGTTTTTCCGGTTGATTTGGAATTCATGGAGCCTGGACAGCAAAGTCCCGAAGCCGACCAATATAAGGGCGGTTAGAAGATAGATTCTAAATTTATATTTGGGTTCCATGCTAGTTTTACCAGCGTTTTGACTTTATTGCATCAGGATAGATGGAGTAATCAAAAAGTTTAGCGACTTGGTAGAGAATCCAGAAAATGACTGGAGAGAGGGCCATGGTGAGAACGGAGGTATAAACCAAGAGCTTCAGAACAGATCGCGTCATGGTGAAGTCTCCGCGTATGAAAGAAATTAGAATAAACTCGGCTGCTAGATAAATGAAAATGGCGACGCCTGAGAGCATAGCAGAGAAGTGCCATTTTCCTTGGCGAAAAATGGGATTGAGCCCTTGCATGAGGAATCCAATGGCTCCGAACAGTATGATTGAGTAGCCAAAACGCAGAGACTCAACTGGCTGAGTGTAAACTTCGGGATCTGACACGATAGGTGCTAAGTAGCAATGGGAGTCCCAGAGTATGCCGCCGATGAATGCTAATAAAAGCATGGTTGGCGTTGTCACGGTGACTGCGCAGCAGAGAAAAACCAACTGCACGATCAAAAGCCGCGCATGACTGAGTCCAATAAATGCAGGCACGAACTGCTGCACCATGAAGGCGATGAGCAGAAGAATGACGGCGCTGAGATTGTAACGGAGCAAGTGGTTGAGGTTTATGGGGTTTCTGAAAGGACGACGAATACGGTTCCCAAGTCACTGAGGTTTACAGCAGGTGTGACGAGGGCTTCCGAGTCGATCGGGCCTTTTTCAACCGAGAGTATCGTTCCAACGAGGATGTTGGGTTGAAAAATGCCACCACGACCGGTGGTAAAGACTCGCTGCCCAGTTTTTAGTGCAGCGTCTTTAGAGAGGAAACGAAGACGAAGATTCGGGTTATTATCAAATTTGCCACGTTGACCGCTGAGGATTCCTACCTCGGGTGTGCCTTCTATTCGCACTGATACTTGGCATTTCTCATCTGTGATAAGAAGCACGGATGAGCGATGCTCGTATGGGCGATCAATGAGGCCGACCAAGCCATCATTGGAAAGAACTGAAAGTTGAACACCGATGCCGCGATCTTCACCCGCATCAATTTCCATGGTTTGCCACCAAGTCGTTGGATGACGTCGTATGATTTGAGCTGCGACAACATCGAAGTTCGTGGCTTTTTTGAAATCTAAAGCGTGGCGTAACTCTTTGCTCTCGCGTTTGAGTGCATCAAACTGGGTTTCAATGATGCGAAGTCTTCCGATCTCCCCATCGATTGCAGAAAGTTTGGTTTCGAGCGCTTTTGAATGCTCCGTCTCATCTAGTAATTTTCTAGCTTTAGTTTCTAGAGTTGAACCTGCTGTTAGAGTTGGACTGATGATTTTGAAATAATTAACTTGGATATCTCTAACAACTTTTTCACTTCTTGTTAAAGCCCACGTTGCTCCCGCGAGGAAGAGAAGTAGTGCAATAAGATTGAGCGGTTTCATGACCGGTGGGTCGGAAGCTGCAATTGTTAGAATAGCATAAGCCTAGGGCTCAGCGATCTGTGTTGGTTACGCGCTTGAGGAAGGCTATTTCCTGAAGTGCTTTTCCAGTTCCCTCCGCTACGGCACTGAGAGGGTCTTCCGCGACGTGGACTGGTAGACCAGTTTCTTCACGAAGCAAACGATCAAGGCCTTTCAGAAGGGCTCCTCCACCAGCGAGAACGATTCCACGATCCACAAGGTCTGCAGCGAGCTCCGGAGGACAGCGTTCAAGGGTAGTGCGTACCGCATCAACGATCGTGTGGAGCGGATCTGACATCGCCTCACGGATTTCCTGGGAGGTGATGGTGATAGTTTTCGGAAGTCCTGCAACGAGGTCGCGCCCTTTGACTTCCATGGTCATTTCTTTGGGAAGAGCAGCGGCTGAACCAATACGAATTTTGATATCCTCTGAAGTACGCTCACCGATCATGAGGTTATATGCACGTTTCATGTATTGGATGATGGCTTCATCGAGTTCGTCTCCAGCGGTGCGCACTGAGCGTGCGTAAACGATTCCTGATAGAGAAATGAGTGCCACTTCCGTCGTGCCGCCGCCGATGTCGACGATCATGTTTCCAGATGCTTCCTGAACCGGAAGACCGACACCGATCGCAGCGGCCATAGGTTCTTCGATAAGATAAACTTCGCGTGCACCAGCTTGTTCAGCGGATTCGCGAACGGCGCGACGTTCCACTTCGGTGATACCAGATGGGATAGCGATGAGAACACGTGGGTTGTTACGACGTCCTTTGTTCACTTTACGAATGAAGTGGCGAAGCATGGCTTGAGTCACTTCGAAGTCGGCGATGACACCATCTTTGAGAGGGCGAATGGCGACGATGTTGCCAGGAGTTCTGCCGAGCATGCGTTTTGCGTCATCACCGACGGCTAGAACCTCGTTGGTTCCGGCTTTGACTGCGACGACTGAGGGTTCACGGAGGACGATGCCGTGATCTTTAACATTGATCAGAGTGTTGGCGGTTCCGAGGTCGATTCCGATATCACTCGAAAACAAGTTTCCAAAAAGTTTTTTAAACATATGTTTACAAAAAAGGTAAAGTTTTGAAATTTAGAGAGTTAAGGTAAAAAAAACTGACGCCTAGGGAGAGATGGTGCCGTTTTCCGCGTGATTTTTTTTAAAATTACGTGAAATTTCATGGCTTCACTGGGCGGAAGACCGCAACCATCTTAGGCAAGCCGCATTGCGTCAAGCCGGAAACCTTGTTCCACGCAATTGTTCCCAATGTTCCACGCGCTAGGTTGGGGTTGCCGTGAGGGCGAGCGATTATCGACCCTCAGCGAGGCGATCGGCCAGCATTTGAGGAAGTCCTGCTGCGATGATTTTTTGTTGGGTTGTCGCTATATCGTATTCGATTCTGCGAAAAACGATGATCTGACTCTTCTCGTCATAGATTACGTAGCAGGCGCGAGGATCTCCATCGCGCGGTTGACCTACTGAGCCAACGTTGATGAAATATTTGGCGTTGGAATCGATCTTGATGGAGTCTGTGGCAACCTCGCGTACTTTATCAGTTTTTACATAAACTCTGGGAACGTGGGTGTGTCCGTGGAAGCAGAGTTGGGTAAATTGGTAGGAGAAATTTGCCATCGCATCGAAGCGATTGGTGACATAGTTCCAGTTGACTGGTTGATCTAAGGTGCTGTGGACGGCTGTATAGTCAGAGACTTGGCGCACCATGCGTAGGCGTTTTAGCCAAAGGCGTTGATCATCATCGAGTTGTTCCCGAGTCCATTGTAGCGCGAACGCAGCAACTGGATTCATGTTTTCTAAAGAGTGGTTTTCCGATGCATCAGCATCGTGATTTCCTTTAACCGTCTGACAATTCATCTCACGGATGATGTTCAAACAGGCAGATGGATCCGCGTTGTAACCTACGACATCGCCTAGGCAGACGAATTCAGTGACGCCTTGTAGCTTGGCGTCAGCCATGACAGCTTCAAGAGCTTCAAGATTAGCGTGAATATCACCGAAGATTGCTGTCCGCATTATTGAGAAAGGTTCAGAAAGAGGTAAGAAGTTTTGACAGGGGAGCAGTTAGTGTCCAGACGAATTGAGCAGTTATGCGGATGGTTTTTAAATCGCTGAGCCTGATAAGCGAGCAGATGTTTCAGCATCGATAGCTTGGCAGAGGCGGTAACCTTCGCCGTGTGGGGGCAGCGACATGATGAAGGCATCGCGTTCGAAGGAGGACGGAAAATCCAATCCAATCAAGGCGCGGCCGATGCGTTCACCGGATTGGCGGTAGTTGAAGTAACTGAGATTTTCATTTCCGGTGAGTTGTTTGGCTAGGAAATCGTGGAGTGCACCATGCCGTTCGTAGAAGTCGAGCCTAAGGAAAGCGGTGTGGGAGAGGAGATCGCTGCGGAGGGGGATGGCACGGAAATTAACATCGGTGGCGCCAGTGATGTCCTGCCAGGTGTAGCCATTTTCATCCAGTTTCGCTGAGATGGCTTCGATGGTTTCAAGTTTCGCGGCAGCGAGAGAAAAGATCGGCCACGCGTTTTTTGAATCGATTTTTCCGTATTGGAAATCGGTGATATCAACTTGTGAAAAACATGAGTCTAACAGTTTCAGCATGGTTCCAGGTGTCTCTGGAATATGTACACGGATTGTTCGGTTGAATAGGGATGCTGCACCTTCTGACTGAGCGATGCGACCAATTTGGAGGAAGTCGATATTTGCTCCACATAGAATGACGACAACTTTCTTTCCGCTGAGATCTTCTTTTTCTTTAAGCGCAGCAGCTAGGCCCATCGCGCCGGAAGGTTCGGAAATAGATCTTAATCCATCCCATAGAGTGCGAATGGCTTTGGTAACTTGTGCGTTAGTGACTGTGATAAAGCGGTCGATGGAATGTTTGCAAATTTCAAAAGGGAGATTGCCGGGTTGTTTCACGGCGGTGCCATCGCAGAAGAGATCGACCTGATCTAACGAAACTATTTTTCCTGCTTTTATAGAGGCGGTCATCGAAGCTTGGCCTTCGCCTTCGACTCCTACGATTTCGATGTTGGGCCAATAGGCTTTGAGCCATGTTGAAACTCCAGCGGCCATGCCGCCGCCGCCGATTTGAACGTAAGCAACATCGAAAGGACCTTTCCCAGAGAGAACGATTTCATCAGCTAGGGTTCCTTGTCCGGCCATGACTTGGATATCGTCATAGGCATGGATGAATGTCGATTGGGTCGCAGCTTCGTCAGCGCGTGCGGCTTTTACGGCTTCGTCGTAACTATCGCCGGCGAGGTGGACGGAAACGTATTCTTGACCGAGTCTGATAACCGCATCCTGTTTCACTTTCGGGGTGGATTGCGGCATGTAGATGCGGGCGCGGATGCCGAGTTGTTTGGCG
>CAWUUP010000121.1:0-12579 GCA_963925255.1 uncultured Luteolibacter sp. | reverse complement strand
GGGCCGTAGATACCGAGCTCGATCGATATGGCGGTGGCTGGTTCGCTGTGGATCGTGTTGCTTGCCGCCATTAATTTGAACGGGCGACGTTTGGGCCATTCCCCCAGCCAGCCAGCGGCGTTGCCGCGACTGGTGCCGACTACTAGCGCCGCGCTCGCAAGTTCATCCTTATTCCAGCCAGCATCTGCAGCTGCTTGTTTCGCAACATGCAATGCCGCCATAGTTACGGGGCTCCATTTGCGATGATTCAGAAGTTCTCGGGGCTCGATCCACGCGCCGTAAAGATGGGCGTGTGGGCTGTCATTTCCGAGTAAATTTCCGAGTGGTTGAATCCCTGAAACACCCGAGGAAATCGCTTTGAGATGAGACGCAACATCATGGCCAAGTGCCGAGAGCGTGCCGATGCCTGTGATGGAAAGTGCGGAAGTGATGCACTCGGTTAGCAAGCTCACCGCACACCGCAACCTCAAAACTGCACATTGGATGACTTTCCGCCTTTGCGCGGAGGGAAAAGATGCTGCATAAGCGGCGTGGCGCATGAAGTCAGTTCTTGAAACAATCAATGGTGGGGCGAGTTATCTCGAAAAGCGGGGCATTGAAGACGCGCGGAGAAATATGGAGCACTTGCTTGCCAAGGTCCTAGAATGTTCGCGAATGCAGCTTTACACGCAGTTTGACCGACCGCTGGAAGAAATCACATTAGCGCCGCTACGCGAGGTGTTGAAAAAACGTGGAGAGGGAATTCCGCTGCAACATCTTCTCGGTGAGGTGTCTTTTCATGGCCGAGATTTTATCTGCGATGGTCGCGGGCTGATTCCGAGGCCGGAAACTGAGGAGCTTGTGGAAATGATTCTCAAGCAGATCACGGGTGAAAACTTGCAGATTCTCGATGTTGGCTGCGGATCGGGAGTGATTGGGCTCTCTCTTGCCGCGGAAAAGCCAAGCAGCCACGTCACCTTGGTGGATCTTTCAGAAGATGCGCTTGGGCTCACTCGGGAGAACGCGAAGAAACTCGATGTGAGCAATGTGGATATTTTAAGCAGTGATTTACTCGATCAGGTGACAGGAAGCTTTGATCTCATCGTGGCTAATTTGCCCTACGTGCCAGAAAGCGAAGCCGCGACCATGGCTCGTGAACTTGCACACGATCCCGCACTTGCTTTGTTTTCCGGTATCGAGGGGATGGATTTACTTAGGCGTTTCATCCCAGTAGCAGTGAGTTTCCTGAAACCCGGCGGTTGGCTGGCACTTGAGATTGGTTACGATCAGGCTTCACAGGTGCGCTTGTGTTTGGAAAAGTCTGGTTTCACGGAAATCGAGATTCGCAAGGATCTCAGCGGGATCGCCCGTTTTCCATTCTCGCAACATCAATAAAGTCACACATCGAAATGGATAAACTTGTCGTCCACGGCGGCTCTATCATCAAGGGCTCAATCAATATTTCTGGATCTAAAAATGCATCGTTGCCGATTCTTGCCGCAACGATTCTAACCGGAGAAGACTGTATCATTCGTCGTGTGCCGGATGTTTCTGATACAAACTACATGATCCAAATTCTCAGCGCGCTCGGTGCGGATGTGGAGAGATCATCTGGAACCGTTCGGATTTCGTGTGCGGATATATCTGATGAAGCGCCTTATGAATTGGTGCGGCGGATGCGCGCATCGATTTGCGTGATGGGCCCTTTGCTTGCGAGAAAAGGACGGGCAGTGGTTTCATTGCCTGGTGGTTGCGTGATCGGTGATAGACCCGTTGATCTTCACCTCAAAGGAATGCAAGCACTCGGCGCGAAGATTGAATTTGAAGGAGGAAATATCATCCTCACTGCACCAGATGGATTACGTGGAGCGGAAATTAATTTGCGTGGTGAGAGCGGACCAACCGTTCTCGGAACCGATAATGTGATGATGGCTGCAACTTTAGCTGAAGGCATCACCGTGATCGAATCTGCAGCCGCTGAGCCTGAGGTGTTAGATCTTGCTAACTTCCTCAATGGCATGGGTGCTAAAATCACTGGAGCTGGCACACGTCGAATCGTGATTGAGGGCGTGAAAGAACTCAAAGGCGTCGAGCACACCGTGATTCCAGATCGGATCGAAGCTGGAACGTTTATGGCGGCCGCCGCCTTGGCGGGTGAGGGCGTGACGCTGAACCGTGTGAATCGTGAGCATTTGAAAGCAATTACCGAAGCAATTGTTAAATCTGGGCATCGTGTCCAGTTTAACGAGGACGGAACTTCCTGCTTCATCGAGCGCGGTGAGGTGCTGCAAGGGGTTGATCTGAATACTTCGCCATTTCCAGGCTACCCAACCGACATGCAAGCGCAGATGACGGCCTTACTAGCAACGACTCCGGGAATCAGCGTGGTAAAAGATAGTATTTTTCCGCAACGCTTCATGCATTGCGCTGAGTTGAAACGTATGGGTGCTGACATCAAATTGGATCACGGCACAGCGATCGTCAAAGGGGTTGAAAGGCTCTCCGCTGCGCCAGTGATGGCATCAGATTTACGAGCTTCAGCGGCTCTTGTTCTCGCTGCGCTGCGAGCAAAAGGAACAACAGAAATTTCCCGCTTGTATCACATCGATCGCGGCTACGAGCACATCGATGAAAAACTCATCGCACTCGGCGCGAATGTGGAGCGTGTGAGAGTCTAGAGGTCTCTATTTCACAGGCGAGAAAATCGTCGACTTAAGAAAGATAGATTGCACTCCGTTTTCAGTAGTTAGGGATCCTCCGGCTTTTTTTTCGGAAGCTGCTTTAGCTGCCATCCATTCCAGATCTGCACGGAAATCTAACCATGATTTTTCAGCAGAGGCAGCATCCTTGTGCGCGATAAAATATAGCAGAGTGTTATCCGCGCCTGGTTGATCTGGAGTTAGTTGAAAGTAAGCAAGGTTCGAAATGCCATGCTTTTCGAAGAGAGTCATCGTGTGATCCCTGAAGCGGGAATGGAGATTCGGCAAGTGACCCGGAGTCGTCGTGTAGGTTCGCAGCTCGAATAGGTGCTCCGTTTGGCCGCGACTCATTTTCGTGAAATCTTCAGAAAAGTCAGTAGGCGTCATGAAAGCCTGATCGACTTTATTAACCAGTTTTCCATCCTTCTGGGATTCGGCTACAACCTTTTTCCAATCTGGATCCTGCATGAACGCCTTCCATGAAGCGTCCCTCGATTCTTTTCCGTGATAAGCCAAAAGATAAATCAACAAGTTGTCCTTATTGTCCACCGGCACCCAGTAACCCACGTTGGTCATGCCGTGTTTTTCGAAAAGTTTGACCGTGTGATCATTGAAACGAGCTAGTAGAGCATCGAGTTTCCCAGGAGCTGCGTGGTAGGTGCGTAGTTCAAGAACCACTGGATCTTTGCTTTCTCCAAAACATGTGAGATCAACCGGTTTGGAATTTTTATCAAGTTCCACCTCTCCTGAGGTAAATCCATGTAATCCAATGATCATCAGCGTCGATAAGATTTTTTTGAACATTTCCTACATTGGTCGACTAAGTATTCCACGCAACGAATAGTTTCATTCAGGTAGTTTCAAATCGCACTGACAAGTAGAGTGATGGCTTATGATAAAGAGAAAGCCCTCAAGGCAGGGATAAATGACTTCCAAGCTAGACCCAACCATATGACGGGGCATTCCGCGGTTTTGGTAAAAGTTCAGTCACCTCCATCAGTAGGTGATAGATCGGTTATTGAAATCCGACGAATTCGTTTCTGAGGTCGTCAGCTGCATTTTTGGAGCCGGCTTCTTGGTCAGGAACGAAATTAAAATCTCCTTCAGGATCGAGATCGACGCTGGGGTTCATGAGGAGTGGACGTGTGGCTTTCTCAACACTTTCAATTTCAGGAAGAGTTGAGCCTTCTGGAGCGGCTTTGAGTTCCTCGAATTTGCGAGCGGTGCTCATGACTCGGGTTTCGTATGAGCCGATGGCTTTGTTGTAATGCTCGACCGCGCTAGTGAGGGAGTTTCCGAGTTTAGAGAAATGCTCAGCAAGTTTTCCTAGACGCTCATGCATGGAGCGACCGAGTGAGGAAATTTCTTTGGCGTTGAGTGCGAGAGACTCTTGTCTCCAGCCATAAGCGACGGCTTTAAGTAGCGCGATGAGCGTGGTAGGTGTTGCGAGAATAACGCCTTCGTCTACGCCGCCTTCGATCAGGCCTGGATCTGAGTTTAAGGCAGCAGAGAAGAAAGATTCACTAGGCAGAAACAACACGGTGAACTCTGGAGTATCATCAAATTGCTCGGTATATCTTTTGGATGAGAGTTGTTTGATGTGGGTGCGAACTTGTTGGGCGTGTTGGCTAAGGAAACGCTCACGCTCTATTTCATCGGAGGCTTCGAGCGCATTGAGGTAAGCATCCATCGGAGTTTTGGAATCGACCACGATGGTTTTCCCACCGGGAAGTTTGACGATGAGATCGGGACGAAGACGTTTGCCTTCATCAGTGGTGGCTGTGGTTTGAAGGGTAAAGTCACAGTGCTCTTGCATGCCGGCGAGCTCGACGACACGGCGGAGTTGCATTTCTCCCCATTGACCGCGGCCAGTGGGTTGGCGCAAGGCCTTGACGAGAGAGGCAGTTTCTTTTTGTAATCCGAGCTGACCTTCACCGAGAGCACGGACTTGTTCTTTTAGTTCGGAATAGGCGCCTTCGCGAATTTTTTCAATCTCGCCAATTCGCAGTTCAAATTTCCCAAGTGAATCGGCGACCGGCTTGACCAAGGTTTCGATGGCGATTTTGCGTTTTTCGATTTCGCCTTTTGCTTCTTCTGTTTGGGAGGCGAGGGTGGATTTTGCAAGGTGCAGGAATTGTTCGGATGCGCCTTTGAGGGCATCTGCGGAGAGTGCTTTGAACGTGTCGGAGAGGCGGGATTCCGCGCGTTCGACCAGGATTTGTTTTTCGGCGGCGGATTTCCGTTCTGCATCAAGCCGGGTCTCCAGCTCGGTAACCCGCCGTTCCTCGTTTTTGAGAAGCTCAGTGAGACGGGTGCTTTTCCGGGTAGCGGTGAGCTGCGCGATGGCCCAACCCGCCAAAAACGTGGCGAGTCCGGTGAGGATCAGGGGCAGGAGGGTCAAGAGTTCTGGTGGCATGTGAGATTTCTACTTGCGGGCTTGGTATTGCTGGCGTTGTTGTTAGTCCTTGTTGCGATGATGCTTTCACTGTGGGGGCGCGGCAACTCAAACTATATCATTTAAACAATTTAATATTATGGCACATACATTACCAGACCTAGGCTACGCATTTAATGCACTTGAACCGCATATTGATGCACTCACGATGGAGATTCATCACGACAGGCACCATCAAGCATACATCACCAATCTGAACAACGCGATCGCTGGCAAGGCGGATCTCGAAGCAAAATCTGCTCTTGATCTCATTTCTGACCTTTCCGCAGTTCCCGAAGAAATCCGCGGTGCAGTTCGAAATAACGGTGGCGGCCACGTGAATCACAGCTTTTTCTGGAAAGTCATCGCTCCAGGCGGCGCGAAGGCTCCATCCGGTGCGCTCGCAGCTGCTATCGATGCGGCCTTCGGCTCTTTCGATGCATTCAAAGAAGCTTTCGCTAAAGCAGGCGCGACCCGTTTCGGCTCCGGCTGGGCATGGCTCTGCAAAAAGGCTGATGGAACCGTTGGCGTTTGCTCAACCGCAAACCAAGACAACCCACTCATGGGTGAAGCTTTCGGCGGTTGCGGCAGCACCCCATTGCTCGGACTCGACGTCTGGGAGCATGCTTATTACCTGAACTATCAGAACAAGCGCCCTGCTTACATCGATGCATTCTGGAACATCGTGAACTGGGATGAAGTTGCGAAAAACTTCGCAGCTTAAAACTAAAGAATTTCACTTCAACCGCCGGAGCAATCCGGCGGTTTTTTTGTGATGTGAATACATAGCATATAATCTAGGTATTGTTAGCAATGGTTTGTCTCTCCGCCGCTGCTTCCAGAATACGACAGTTCTCCCCCTCTAAGTGAATCATTCATTATCAGTCTCTGGAAATTAAAGTTTATCCGCGTCCATCTGCGTTCATTCGCGGTAGAATAAAATTGTCTTCAGCGATTTGGAGTCGCGCGCTGGGCGAATGCAGTTTTCACTTAGCAGCAAGTGATGAGTTTTGGAAAATTAATGAGAGCGGTGATTTCGGGTTCTAGGCCGAAAACCTTGGTAGCTGGAATTGTGCCCGTTTGGGTGGGTGGGGTGTTGGCTTGGAAGTTGACTGGAAATTTCGATCTATGGTTGTGGAGCTGCACATTGTTGGGTGCGCTTTGTGTTCAGATCGCGACGAATTTTTTCAATGATGCGGTAGATGGAAAGAAAGGCGCCGATGGTGAAAGCCGAACCGGTCCACGACGTTTGACTGGCACCGGTGAAATGTCCTTCGGTCAAGTGATGAGCTTGGGTTCTGTGTTTCTAATAGGAGCGGTGATTTTTGGTACGTTTTTATGTATGGCGCGTGGCTGGCCGATGGTGCTGATCGGCGTCCCATCCTTATTTCTCGCCTACGGTTACACCGGCGGACCATTCCCGCTAGCTTATCGGGGATTAGGAGAGGTTTTCGTGATCTTGTTTTTCGGGTTCATCGCAGTGACGGGAACTGTATTTATTCAGACTGGAACTTGGCCAAGTGAAGCCATTTTGCTCGGCGGGCAAGTCGGGTTGCTCTCGGCTGTGCTGATCTCGGTAAATAATTTTCGGGATCGAGAGGAAGATGTAAAAGTGGATAAAAAGACCTTAGCGGTGCGCTTTGGCCCAAAGTTGGCGGCATTCGTGATCTGGTTGGAAATTAAAGTTGCGGCGCTACTTGGGATCGTATGGTTGGCGAATGGTTATCCGCTGTTTGGTTTGGCAAGCTTGCCAGTATTTGTTATCGGAATGCGGATTATATGGGGTGTGCTGACGATGCCACCTGGCAAAGGGTTTAATAAGCTCTTAGCTCTGGGAGCATTGGAGTTGATCTTATTCGCGCTGGTATTTCATGCTGTAGCGGGGTTCTTTTGATGCAGAATATCATTTCTAGAGTGAAGCATCAGAGGCTCCTGCACTCAGCGAGAAGCTAATATGAATTCGTTCTATTATCCGGATTTTCTTCATCTCCCTGATCGCTAGACTTTTGGCAAAGCCACCGCACTACCTTCGAATACGCAGAAAGCGAAGCAAGTGATTTAGTAGATCTAGATTGGGTTTTTGGATGGCGGTTGAGCCAAAGGATGGATTAGCTACCACTTATGAATTTTGAGTTTCGAGTGGCATACGCGACCTTGGTCGGAGAATCGTTGTGGCTTGAAATCAAGATGTCTGCAGGCAAGAAAGTTTCTTGTCAGATTTTACCCATGAAGTGGAAGGATGCTCAGCATTGGGAAATGAAGATTGAGTCGGCAAATGTTCAGTTGTGTGAATATCGCTACGTGCTCAAACGTGAGGATGGTTTGGAGTTAGCAGAGTTTGGAGAATTTAGGGAATCGCACAATGCAGTTTGTGATCATGATATACTTTTTCTCGACGACTGGAAATCAGCAGGCAGTGAGGACAGGGTATATGAAACGAAAGTTTTTGAACTCGACGGCGGACCTAAAAGGGCAATCGGTGATGCTCCGCTCTCAGCAAGCCATCAATTCCATTTACATATGGCGCGCTTACCAGGTGACTCGGTGCCTTGTTTGATTGGTGGGTGCAATGAGCTTGGTAATTGGAATTACTCGGAGGCATTGCCTATGGTTGAGGTTAAGAAGAATCATTGGCAGGTGAATGTGAATTTGCCCAAGGATGAGCTGATTGAATATAAATATGGTATTTATAGTATTTCAGTAAAACAGGCGATCCAGTTGGAAGATGGTGCGCAGAATCGAGTGCTAGGAGAGAGGTCTGGTGTCGATCTTGTAAAAGTTTCTGATGAATGTTTTGGTCGGAGTGCAGATCAGCGATTCCGTGCGGCAGGTGTGGCGATTCCTGTTTTTTCTCTGAGAAGTGAAGCGGGATGCGGAGTTGGGGAATTCGCTGATCTAAAAGCCATGGGTGATTGGGCGGCGAGCTGTGGAATGAAGATGATCCAAATTCTGCCGATCAATGACACGACTTCTTCGCGAACATGGACGGATAGTTATCCGTATTCTGCAATTAGTGTTTACGCCTTGCATCCTATTTATCTGCGCTTGGATCAGATGACGGCACCTCTTTTAAATGAGGCGGGGTTTCGACTCGAGAGGGAGGAAATGAATCACGCTAAACAACTCGACTATGAGGCGGTGATGGCAATGAAATGGCGGGTCACGCGAGAAGTCTTTGGCATGCATCAGAAGTCGATTCTTCGTGATAAAGCATTTTTGGATTTCCTGAAACAGAATCAAGATTGGGTGTTAGACTACGCGGTTTTCTCGGTGAAACGTGATGAGTATGGCACGGCAGATTTTTCAAAATGGGGAGATTGGAAGAATTCCGATACCAAGAAAATTCATGCACTGGCTAAGGATCCAAAAGTAATATATTATGTCTGGATTCAGTTTGAGTTAGATAGGCAACTGACCGAAGCAGTCACGCACTTGCACTCGAAAGGCGTTGCTCTGAAGGGGGACTTGCCAATTGGGGTGGATAAGGAATCGGTTGATGCATGGGTTGCCCCAAGACTTTTCAATATGTATACCCAAACGGGCGCGCCACCGGATGCGTTTGCTGTGAAAGGCCAGAACTGGGGTTTTCCGACTTATGATTGGGATGAGATGAGCAAAGATGGGTATGCGTGGTGGAGGTCTAGATTTGAAAAGCTCAGTCGATATTTCGATGCTTATCGTATTGACCATATTCTTGGGTTTTTCCGCATCTGGCAAATTCCCACCCAGCATGTGGATGGAATCATGGGTTGGTTTGAGCCCGCGTTACCCGTGAAATTGGAAGAGTTTGCGGAGCTTGGATTGGCTTTTGAGCATGATCGTTTTTGTAAGCCATTTATTACGGATGATTATCTGCTAGAAAAATTTGGTGATTTCGCCAATGGCATCAAGCAAGACTTTTTAGTGGATCTCGGTTTGGGACGTTATGCACTCAAGAATGAATTTTCGACCCAACGAGAGATTTTAAATTTTTTCGAAAAACTCACCATAGGGGATAGGGCGAATCAAAATAGGTTGCGTGATACTTTATTGGATTTAGTGGGTGAGGTCCTGTTTTTTGAAGTCAAAGGATCCCACGGAAAAGAATTCCATCCACGAATGAGGATGACCGATACGCGTTCATTCAAAGCTTTAAATCCTGAAGTTCAGCATGCGCTTGAGCATATTTACGAAGATTATTTTTATCTTCGCCAAGAGCGATACTGGGAAGTGAAAGCTTATGAGAAACTTCCAGCAATGCGTTCCGCCAGTGACATGCTTCTGTGCGGAGAGGACCTTGGGATGGTGCCAACTTGTGTGCCTGGCGTCATGAATCAGCTGGGAATGCTATCACTTGAAATCCAGCGCTGGCCAAAAATTTATGGTGCAGTGTTTTCCGATCTTGCTTTAGCGCCTTACATGAGCGTCGTTTCTACGGGGACTCATGATATGGAGACTTTGCGTCAATGGTGGAGCGAGGACGAAAATGTGCGAACTAGATTTGCCAGAGAAATGCTTGGGATCACTTCTCCTGAGCCTGAGCTGTCCGGAGAAATAGCTCGGAAGATCATTCAACAACACATCGCCTCACCAGCCATGTGGGCTGTGTTTCCTCTACAAGATCTCTTGGCGATGAATGAAGATTTGCGAAGCCAAGATATCGAAGGTGAACGAATCAACGTTCCAGCCATCACGCCATTTTACTGGAGATGGAGAATGGAAATGAGTATCGAATCGCTTGCGGCAGAAGATGGATTTAAAGGGGTGATCCGCGATATGATTTCGGGGGCGGGGAGGTAAGAAATGGGATCTCGACCGCGCGTCTCTAGACGCGCGGGTGTTTGCCCGCTTATGAAAAATGCGCGTCTAGAGATGCGCGGTCCACCAGGAGCATTAAACTAACCCAACTGCCTTTTTAATCCGACTTAATACTTTGGATGCTTCTTCTCTGGCGCGGTTGGCGCCGTTGGTGAGGACTTGATCGATGTAGCCTGGGTCTTTGAGAATTTCTTCGCGCCGTATTCTCATGTCGGAAAAATAATCCCAATAGGCATCGGCTAGGCGTTTTTTAAAATCGCCGTAGCCGCAGCCACCGCGTTGGTGATCGGCAATCATGCTCTCAAGTTCCGCTTCGCTGGCGAAAAGTTTATAGAGCGCGATGATGGTTGAGCCCTCGGTGGTTTTTGGATCTTCGACCGGTGTGGAATCCGTGACGATTTTCATCACCAGTTTACGCAACTGTTTTTCTTCACCAAAGATGGGCAAGGTATTGTCGTAACTTTTACTCATTTTCCGTCCGTCGAGGCCGATCACGAGTTCGGTCTCCTCTTTGATAATAGCGTCCGGCATCACGGCTGTGCCTTCGCCGTAGGCTTCGTTCAGCTTGGTCGCCAGACTGCGGGTGACTTCAAGATGCTGTTTCTGATCTTTTCCGACGGGCACTTTATTAGAATCGTATAGTAGAATATCTGCCGCCATTAGGACGGGGTAGGCGAAGAGGGCATGGTTTGGGGAGATACCCTGAGCGACCTTGTCCTTATAAGAATGGCATTTTGCTAATAGTGGCATGGGACAAACCGTGGATAGAATCCAGGCTAGCTCATTCACTTCAGGGACTGCGCTTTGGCGGAAAAACACGGATTTTGCAGGGTCTAAGCCACAAGCAAGGAAATCGATGGCGAGTTCACGGATATTTTCTTTCAGCGCCGCCGCGTTGCGACCGGAGGTCATCGCATGGTAATCTGCGATAAAATAGAAGCCCTCGCCTTGTTGCTGTAGTTCTACGGCGGGCTTCATGGCTCCGAAATAATTTCCTACATGTAGTTTACCGCTTGGCTGCAGTCCCGTCAGAATTCTCATGGGTGGAACTTTGCCTCTCTTTCCGGCCTTTTGAAGTTTAAAGTTTGAAGTTTATCACAAGTCGTGAAAGATTTCGCCCATGCGAACTCTTGTTACAGGTGGTGCTGGCTTCCTCGGATCACATCTTTGCGACCGCCTCATTAAAGATGGCCACGATGTCATCTGCATGGATAATTTTTTCACCGGCAGGAAACGAAACGTGCTGCATTTGATTGGAAATCCGAATTTTGAATTGGTCCGTCACGATATCACTGAGCCGTTCATGTTTGAGGTCGATCAGATTTTCAACCTCGCCTGTCCTGCTTCACCGCCGCATTATCAGCACAATCCGATTAAGACTACCAAGACCTCAGTGCTAGGAGCGATGCATTCTCTTGGCCTCGCAAAGAGGATTGGTGCTCGTGTTTTTCAAGCATCCACTTCGGAAGTTTACGGGGATCCAGAAATTCATCCTCAACCGGAGTCCTACAAAGGTTCAGTCAATCCAATAGGCATTCGAGCATGTTATGATGAGGGCAAACGGGTCGCCGAGACCTTGTTTTTTGACTACCACCGCCAACACGGCACCGAGATCCGAATCGCGCGGATTTTCAATACCTACGGTCCGCGCATGTTGCCGAATGATGGTCGGGTAGTTTCCAACTTCATTGTTCAAGCTCTGCGTGGTGAAGATCTCACGATTTATGGTGATGGAACTCAGACGCGCTCTTTCTGTTATGCTGACGATTTGATCGAAGGGTTCATTCGTTTGATGAATCACAATCAGATCACGGGTCCGGTAAATTTAGGAAATCCCGCGGAATTCACTATGCTAGAGCTCGCGGAGCAGGTCCTGAAAAAAGTTGGAGGAAAATCAAAACTAACCTTCCATCCATTGCCGGGAGATGATCCAAAACAGCGTTGCCCAGACATCACCTTGGCAACTCAAGAGCTAGGTTGGAAGCCAAAGCTGAGCTTGGATGAGGGACTTGATCCAACCATCGAGTATTTCCGCAAGATACTCGCCGAGTCGTAAAAAAGAATTTCGTTCAAAATTTCAGAAGACGCTGGAAACGTCAGGGATCTATCATTAGAGTAACGGATCTATGAAAACCCTCATTGCTCTTATCGTCATTGCTTGTGGCTCGCATCCTGCACTTGCAGAAACTGCCGCAGAAAAGGCTGAGGCCTACTATCAACAGGGATTGGCCGCAGAAAAAGCAGGTGATCCGGCAGCTGCCATCGCGGCTCACAAAGCGGCACTCCAGCAAAATCCAAATCATGCACATGCCCGCTTTAAGCTCGGAGACGTAAAAATTAAGTCAGTAGAAATTAAAGCCGATGCCATAGAAGCGAAAATCGGCGGAATTATGATCCCTGCTTATCAAATCGAGGAGGCTACCATTCAGGAAGCCCTGCAAGTGTTGGCTATCGCGATTGAAAGACAAACTAAGGATGAAATAGCTCCTAATTTTGTCATCGAAGATCCAAGTAAGAAACTCGCGGATATCAAGATAACCTTGAATATGAAAAACATCCCAGCTAGCGCAATTCTCAAATACATCCAGGCCCAAACTAACACCAAGATTCGCTACGATGAACACGCCGTGGTGGTGCTTGCGCGCTGAATCAGCCTTTTCTGCATGCGAG
>CAWUUP010000120.1:0-3076 GCA_963925255.1 uncultured Luteolibacter sp. | reverse complement strand
AAAAATTCTGGAGTGCACCCTTTTCTCGGAGGATCGATCTCTACCACAGTTTCATTTGCTGGGGTGTCGATCTTCGCGAAGATTGCTTCTGCATCTGCTTGCAAAATACTGACATTACTAAAGCCGTTTAGAGCAACGTTGTTCAACGCCCACTGAGCACCTGCCTCGTTCACCTCGACACCCATTACTTTTTCAAAGCGCTCTGCCAGACACAGCCCAAAAAGTCCTGCGCCACAATACGCATCAACTAAATATTTCGCGCCACCAGCGAGTGCTTTTTCACCAACGTATCCGGTAAATTTTTCTAAAATGAACGGATTATTTTGGAAAAACTCTCCCGCCACGAAATCGAACTTCACCCCGCCAACTTCCTCCCGCGCGATGGCTTTCGGATCGCGTTCGACTTGTCCACTCGTCGCTCTTAGCAAAATCGTTGCGCCGCGTTTGAAACGGTTTCCGTTAGCTCGAATATCGGCGTGCACTTCCGGTAAGGCATCATTGATTTCACGCATCGCGATTGGACAATTTGCGACGTCTAATAATTCGTTACGCCTACCCACTTTTAAGAAACCGATTTCCTTCACTACACCATCGATAGGCTTCTCGAAATGCGGGGTGATCTTCGAGCGGTAGTTCCAGATCTGTTCAGTCGATTCACAGAAATTCACCTCCCGTTCCTCACCGGCCATGTGTTTGAGTAGCTCACGAATCTGCCGCGTTTTCCACTCCAGCTGTTTTTCGTAAGAGAGATGCTGATACTGACAACCCCCACACTCGCCAAACAACCGACATCCAGGCTCCACCCGATCTGGTGATTTTTCTAAAATTTCCACCAAGTCTCCCTGAGAGTGATTTTTATCGTTTCGGAAAATTCTCGTCCGAACCAACTCGCCCGGTAAGGAGTATGGCACAAACACCACCCAGCCATCCACCCGCCCCACGCCGGACCCTAAATTCGTCAATGAATCGATCCTCACCTCAATCTCTTGATGGTAGGCAAATGGGGTCGGGACAAATTTCTTGGGCGGACGGTTATGCATAGGCGATGCACTGCTAAGCAATTTTACCAAAGAAAGGAATCGCGATTTTTAATCTCGGTTCCTTTCTTTTACACCACTTCGCTCCATCCTTCTTTTGCTTTTATGCTTCATTCCTATGGCCGCCCAGACCCTTCAGGCCCGCGAGAGTGCACGGATTGAGCATTTGATCAGTTCTGCAGCAAATCTCAAAGATGCCGAATTCATTCGCAACCGCAACAAATATGACAAAGCCAAATCAAGATCCTGAACTAAAATTCGCTAATTCATTTTTCAGAGTTGGACGAATTCCGAACGATATTCAATAAAGGGGCGTGATCGACGCCGCCTATCCACTCGCCCGCAAATTACTTTTCGCACTTGATGCTGAAACTGCCCACCACGCCAGCATGGTCGGGCTGCGCATCGCTGAAAAAACTGGCCTACTCGAAATGATTTCCGCTCCTCTGCCACAAGCAGATCCAGTCGAACTCATGGGCCTAAAATTCCCAAACCGTATTGGCCTTGCCGCTGGACTCGATAAAGAAGGAAATACGATTGATGCACTCGGACGTCTTGGCTTCGGCTTCATCGAGATCGGCACAATCACTCCTCGTCCCCAAGCAGGTAATCCAAAACCACGTTTGTTCCGCCTTGTCCCACACGAAGCGATCATCAACCGTATGGGTTTCAATAATCCCGGTATCGACGTAGGTGTGGCTAACGTTTGTGCTCACCATTCCTTCAAAGGTATTATTGGTTTCAATATCGGAAAAAACAAAGACACGCCCAACGAAAAAGCGGCGGATGATTATCTTGCGTGTTTTGAAAAAGCCTATCCTGTCGCGGATTATATTGCGGTCAATCTCTCCTCCCCAAATACCCCGGGACTACGCGAACTGCAAGCAGCCGATTCATCGGCACGCCTGTTAGAACTCCTCAAAGTCGAGCAACAAAAACTTGCCGTGATCCATGGAAAACACGTTCCGATTCTTTTCAAAGTTGCTCCCGATCTCACCGAGCAACAGATCGCCGATCTCGCCAAAGCATTTCTTGATGGTGGACTCGACGGCTTAATCGCAACCAACACCACGCTGGATCGTGAAAAAGTCGCCGATCACAAATGGGCAAATGAAGCGGGTGGGCTTTCCGGAAAGCCCGTACTCGAAAAATCCAATCAAACTCTCGCCGCCTTCGCTTCCGCCTTTTCTGGAAAAATTCCCATTATCGGAGTCGGTGGCATTGCCTCCAAAGAAGATGCCGAAACCAAATTCAAACTTGGTGCCGACCTCATCCAGATCTATACCTCCTTTATCTTTCAGGGCCCAGCTCTTGTTCGAGAACTTCTTAAAGCTTAGAGCTTAGAGCTTAAAGCTTAGAGCAGAGAGCGAAGAGCATGGAGTTCAAAAACGGCTTCTCACTCTCCACTCTCCACTCTCCACTCTCCACTCTCCACTCTCCACTCTCCGCTCTCCGCTCTCCGCTCTCCGCTATATGAAAATCTCCCGCCTACTCCTCACCCTCGTGATTGCCTCCGGTATGGTTGGTTATTTGGTCTGGCGTAGTTCTCAAACTCAGGTCGCTACCGTTAAATTAGTAGGCTTCCAAGATAATTTCGCTCCACCGAGCATGCCTAAATCTGGCGGGCCTGATATGCGCTTCTTCATGCTTTCCGCATGGCAGGCAAACCAAATTCCTAGAATTTCCCAGATGGATACTCCTATGGGATCAGAAAACGGCGCTCTCGTTTACAATGCTCAGCATTTCTGGGAAATGAACCAAGAACGCCACGGTCATCACACTGGAGACGACCTGAATGGGATAGGCGGAATGAATACCGACCTGGGCGATTTTGTTTATGCAGCGGGCGATGGACTAGTCATCTATGTAGGTGAATCCTCACCGGGCTGGGGAAAAATCATCATTCTCGCTCATCGTGACTCAAAAGATCAACCGCTCCAAACCATGTATGCCCACCTCGATCAATCAAAGGTCTTACTCGGCACTCTGGTGGCGCGCGGAGAAGTCATCGGGACAGTCGGTAATGCAAATGGCCATTA
>CAWUUP010000119.1:0-3761 GCA_963925255.1 uncultured Luteolibacter sp. | reverse complement strand
GAGTTTTTTAATGAGCCAAATGGACGCAGATGAAGAGGTATTAAATGGTAGAGTTATTTTGTTTGGGGTAGAGCGCCGCGCGAAACGCAACTAGCTCATCCATAAATTATTTTAATATCTTCATCATTCCATGCGGCGGTTTTATCAAAACCGCCCTACCATAAGAGGCGTCTACGGCGATCCTCCTTCGCATAAAGCTACGGCAGGACAAGTTGACGCCCTACCTCAGAACTTTATCGAGCAACCGTTTCGTCGACTGGCCATCCACATGCTTGTGGAAGAGCTCTGTCATGCGGTGGCGTTTATCTGCTTCAGGATCTTTGCCGTTTAGAACTTGATCGATTTCTTGAAAAAGTTCTGTGGCATCTGTCGCAACAGGACCCATGAAATATTCAGTGATGGGTTCCATGGAAAATCCACGTGAATCGCGATAGGCATCGATGTCTGGGAAGGCGTGAATGATGGGTTTATCTATAAGTAAATAATCAACGACCACACTGGATATATCACTGATTAACGCGTCCGTCGCACCAAGGAATTCGTAGAGTGAGAGTTTCCGTTCATGCAGCCAATCATTGTCCACAATCTTGAGGTGGCTCCACGTTCTTGAACGATCAAACTCCGCCATTGGATGTGGTTTGACGAAAAGCACTGTATCACGAATAGCTAGAAAATCGTTTAGTGTAACTGGATCGATACCCGGCATTTCAAAAACATTCCCACATACGGTGCCGTCTTCACGAATCTTACCACGAACACTTTTTCGGTATGTGGGTAGCCACGCGATTAAGCGTTGATTAGGCGACATTTCGATTTTTTTCAACACCTCTGCGCGATCTGAAAACAAGCGGTCATTGCGTGGTAAACCACAATCCAGGGTTGGTTGATTTGGGCGCATGGCACGATCCATAATCTCTGCCCAGAACGGCGATGTTGCGAGTGCGTAGTCCGATGAAATACATTCGTCACCCTCCAGCATCCAACCAATTTTTTTGATCGGCATCCCATGCCAGACGTTCACGGAAACGAGGTTCGGCGGGAAATCATTCATGAAGCAGCGATGCGTAAAAAAAACATAACGCGCCCTGCAGAACCACCACCATCCCATCAACGAATTCTTCTTCACCCACAGCGTTTTACTTCCCAGTTCCCACACCGGCGTATCGTTAGGTTTTGTGATCAACACCACCACCGTCTCGATATCGCTGAGCTGAAGCGCTTGCTCCAAAGCAATCACGCTATCCTCATGATCCGGCCAACCCCAAATCACCGCGACCTCACGCTTTGGCGTGAAACGGCACATCAAGTATCCGAGGGATCGTAAAAGTTCTAGCATGAAAATATTTTGGTTCCTAGTTTTTGGTTCCTAGTTCTTGGTTTTCAATAGAAGAGAGCGAAGCACTAACTAGGAACAGCGCCGCAGGCGCTCTATCGCTTTCGATCAGAGTTCAGAAGATACGCTATGAATCCTCCAATTTTAGAGTGTGTCTGGTTGCATAGGAGATAAATCTTATCAAACTCTTCTTGGCTGATGTATTGCTGGTCGAGTGCAACATACAACTCACTTTGAACCTCGGAACTCGAGCGTTGAGAATAGCGTAAAAATTTGACGAATTCGGCATTACTTCCGCCATCGAAACCTTCGGCTATATTGTGCATAATAGATCCAGAAGCACGTTGGATCTGATCCTTTAATCCATAATCACGTGCGAAATCAACGCTCTTAGTAATCTCATAGACCCGTTTTGTGAGCTGACGTGCCATCTGCCAGCCTTCAATATCTTCAAATCGTTCAATTTTCATAGGGGGGTAGAGTTTTTGGTTCTTGGTACTTGGTTCTTGGTTTTCAATAGAAGAGAGCGAAGCCCTAACCAGGAACCAAGAACAAAGAACCAGGAACAAAAAAGCAACAGCGCCGTAGGCGCTAGTCCTCAAACTCAATATTCGAGTCTTCATTGATTCTGAAGCGCGCTTTCGTTTGCGTTGTGCTGATGCCTGAGGTTCTTGTTAGATAGATAACTTCACACTGCGTCTTTAGATCATCGAATTTACCGTCCCAGTCATCGCCCATCACGAACACATCCACGTCATGCTCAGTGATATCGTTCACCTTCTGCTCCCAGTTATCCTCGGGGATCACGAGATCAACGTATCGGATCGCTTCTAGAACCAGTTTCCGTTCCTCATAGGAGTAGAATGAATGCTTGTTTTTCAAATTGTTGAATTCATCGGTCGATAATCCAACAATAAGAAAATCTCCCATCGCCTTAGCGCGTTTTAGCAAATTGATATGACCCCGGTGAAGTAGGTCAAAAGTGCCGTAGGTAAGGATTTTTTTCATAAATTAAATAAATAGTTTAACCGCGGATGGACGCAGATGGACGTTAATGAAGAGATTTTTAACCGCAACCGTAGCGAGGCCCCGACAGGTCGGGGTAAACGGAGATGGGCGAACTGGATACTCTAAGTTAATGAGCCAAATGGACGCAGATGGACGCAGATGAAGAGGTATTAATGAGGAAGGCAGGAAGGCAGGAAGGCGCAAGTCTGGAAGACGCCTTATGGGTAGCTCTGACTTGTCGGGGTAGAGCGCCGTGCGAAGCGATGAATTAAATGAAGAGATTTTTAACCGCAGATGGACGCAGATGGACGCAGATGAAGAGAATATTAATGAGGAAGGTAGGAAGGTAGGAAGGTAGGAAGGCAGGAAGTCTGAAGGTCGAATTTGTCTAATCGCACCAGCGATTCATGATCTGACTTTCGACTTTCGACTTTCGACTTCTTCACCGATTTACTTTTTTATAGAGCATGCCTTCAACATCACTTTCCATGTTTTGGCGATGATCCATAAAATGCCGTCGGTGATACCATTGAGATAAGGATCCTGAAACAGCGTGATGCCATACTTTCTGCGGATGGCACGCGATTCACTAAACTGGTGCTCAGCAGCAAGCAATTGTTGGATCGATTCCGATTTACCTAAGTTGCGCTGTGATAGGTTGCTTCCATGCATGCGGAAGTCTGCAACAGTGATTGGCACCTGTTGGAATTTCAGGCCCGCTGCATGGAGTCGGATATAGAATTCGCTATCCATGGTGTATTTGAAGTCAGTGGACAATCGGTGGCCTTTATCCAGCACGCTGGTTTTGCGATAGAAAGCGGCAGTGGAACCGATGTAGCAATGATGATGAATGTGGACGAAGGGGGACCATTGCAAAGCCATGATGTGGCGAGTGGTTTTACCTGCCTCGTTGATGAAGTCCCAATTGCCATAGACGATATCAGCATTTGAACGGTTCAGTTGCTCTAACAGTTTGGATAGAACATTGGGCTTCAGTCTGTCGTCAGCATTTAGCCACATCACCCATTTGCCCTTCGCTCGGTCGAAGCCCTTGTTGATCGCGTCGCTCATTCCCTCGTCGGCCTCCTGAGACCATGTGGCATGGGGAAAATTGTCGGCCACTCCGGCACTTTCGTCACTTGAGCCTCCATCGATGATCAGGTGCTCGAAGGTCACTCCCTCTTGGCTCGCGACACTTGTAAGGCAGTCGCTGAGGAATCGCCCGTAGTTGAGGGAAGGGGTGATTATCGTGAAGTCCATGATGATTAGTGCGGCCTAATTTTGAATTGTGACAGTATAATTAGCGAGGCGATAAGGTTTAGGAAAGCCGGATCCGCTCTATACCGTTTGACAAAAGTTCGTGCGCAAAAATGTGACAACAAAGTAGAGTGCGCCGCAGGCTCTGGACTGCTGTGATTCT
>CAWUUP010000118.1:0-11669 GCA_963925255.1 uncultured Luteolibacter sp. | reverse complement strand
GCTCATTAGGCGGGAATAATTTTGACGAACCATCTGATTTCTCGTCGAGAGGTCTTACCGACTTTTACAACCCTGTAACCGGTCAAACGATCATAAACGCACGCGTTGCAGTTGATATCGCAGCGCCGGGAGAAAATCTTTATCTAGCTGCTTACCTAGGTAACAGCGGGTCGATTGGAGCTGTGCAACCTAATCTCGATCCCGGCAGTAATCTTATCGCCCGAGAACCACCGCCCACCGATCTCTATTTTACCGCACTAAGTGGCACTAGCTACTCAGGCCCGATCGTCGCTGGTGGCATCGCCCTACTCAAAGATGCCGCTCGCGGTATTCTTGGCGGAACACCCGAAACAAATCCCGCTACCTTTGACACACGCACCATCAAGTCGGTGATCATGGCTGGCTCGGATGCCACTGTAGGATGGAATAATGGACAAGATACATCCAATGTAACCTCTCAAGCCCTTGACACAACGACCGGCGCGGGTGCACTCAATTTACTCGGCGCGGCCGATGTCTATTTCGGTCAAACGCGCGGCAGCAATGGCGGCATTAATGGCAGCACGGTCGGCGTGAATGGATGGTTACTTGCTACGGTGGATCTCGGAAAAGCCGTTGAATTTGTTATCAATCGCACGTTCAACACCCAAGCGTCGATCACAGTCGCACTCAACTGGTTCGCAGAGCGCGGCTTTGATGATATCAATCTCGGAGAAGACGTCGCCTTTACCAACCTTGACCTTGAAGTCTGGAAACTCGATTCTAATGAGAACTTCATTGAAAAGGTTGGATCATCTCAAACCACCTACAACAACACTGAATTTCTCCGCATATCCACCCTGTCATCCGGCCAATATGGCATTCGTGTCCTCTTCACAGATAAGATTTACGATACCACTGACTCGATCAATACTGAAACGTTCGCTATCGCATGGACCGCTATTCCCGAACCCAATGGATTGATCCTCATCGCTTGTGGATCGGTTTTCATATTTTGCTACCGTAGGCGATAGCATCTCGTGAAATGATAAAGAAGGACCAAGCGGCCAGCCCGTTTGACGAGAATAAGCCCACAGGCGAAAAGAGTATTTCCGAAGCCATCGCTGAGAGTGTAAAGCGTGGCGAAGGAGTCTGATTGCTTGGGGTTTGATTTTTACCTAGCGCGGAAACCAACACTCACTTCAGCTGAAAATTCCTTTGATCGGAGCGAATTTTATGCTTTTTTTAGCATGATATGAGTTCACGCCTTTGGGAATCCCATCAGTCACAACTTTGTTCTCACTGGGCACAAAAGTTTATACCTCTCAACTGCTATCGCGTTGCGATTTCCCTAGCTTTCGTAAGCCTCACTCATACGGGTCATTCTGCCACGGTTCCTAAAGAACTCCAATCCACTCTCTTTTCAGGGCCCGATATCACTCCGTCGCCTGCTGTGATCTGCGCCGCACCTACGGGCGAAGTTTTTGTTGGTATCGATAAACAAGGATCGCTGGGAAGGAAAGCCGACCTTGGAACTATCGTTCGCCTCGTCGATACCGACGGTGACGGTAAAGTGGACAAAAATACCCTCTACGCAACGATCGATAACCCACGTGGTTTGATTGCCATGGGGGACAAACTCATTGTACTTCATTGCACCAAAAAAAATGGGGAACCCCACAACCAACAAATCTCGGTCTACACAGACGCAAATAGCGATGGTGTTGCAGATGGACCACCCCAACCACTCATCACCGGAATAGGTAACCCGAATTTCGTACAGAGCCGTGGCGCAGATCACTGCACCAACAACATCCGACTTGGGATTGATGGCTGGATCTACGTTGCTGTTGGCGACTATGGTTTTGTCGGAGCAAAGGGAACCGATGGCAAGACCCTCACCATGCACGGCGGCGGAGTCGTTCGGCTACGCCCCGATGGTTCTGAACTAGAAACCTTCATTCACGGGACGCGCAATGTCTACGACATCGCAATCGATCCGTTCATGAATGTACTCACCCGTGAAAATACAAATGACGGTGTGGGATGGTGGTTACGATTCAGCCATTACATTCAATCCGGCGATTACGGTTACCCAAGCCTCTACACCAACTTCCCTGAAGACATGCTGCCAGCCCTTGGTGAATACGGCGGTGGTTCAGGAACTGGAAACCTCTATCTACAAGAACCACAATGGCCGGCTAAATATAATAACCAAGCACTGCTTGCCGATTGGGGGCGCTCGAAAATTTACATTCACAGACTACAAACTAATGGTGCTTCATTCATCAATGAACCCATTGAGTTTATCAGCTCTCCCCAAGTAGCCGATCTCGACATTGATGCATCGGGAAGAATGTATATCGCCGCATGGGATGGAGCAGGTTATAGCGGTAATCCAAAAAAAGGTTTCGTCGATAGAGTCGTCCCAAAAGATTGGAAATACGTGCCTTTCCCAAAACTCAGCACACAATCCGAAGCTCAGCTCATCGAGCTCATCAAATCTGAAAGTATCACAATTCGCACCTACGCTTCTCAAGAGCTCGTCGCCCGTAAATCGTCTACCTCATCCGCACCACTGGCGGCCCTCGCAAAAGATTCCAAGAATAGCTTAGAGTCTCGGGTCGCGGCTATTTACACCATTGCTCAGTTATCTAACAAAGATATACTATCCACACTTCAACTACTTGCTGCAGATCCAGAGCTTCGTGAACACGCGATTCGCTGCATGGCGGATCGCCTTGAAATCGCCAAATCAGCCGATACCAAGTTACTCCTACATGCACTCCAAGACAAAAATCCTCGCGTTCAAGTCGCCTCAGCGGTTGCCCTTGGCCGCACTGGAAAAACTGAAGTTGCCCCAGCCCTAATTACCATTGCTAATTTGCCGCAACTAACAGAAGACAAATCTGATGCGAAGAAAAAGCTGCATTCCACTCCTAACAAAGAAATCATCCTCCCTCATATTGCGCGCCAAGCGCTACTCGCACTGCATGCAGAGGATGCAGTCATCGAAGGACTGAAGTCATCAGATACAGCTACTGTCAACGGAGCGCTTGCGACCATGAAATGGATGCACTCGGAAAAGGTAGTCAGTGCCCTAATCGACAAAGCTAAGATCAGCTCGGGACAACTGCAACAAGACATCGTCAATGTACTTCTCCGCCTTCATCAGCGCGAAAACGACTATGACGGTTCCACTTGGTGGCAAACACGCCCTGATCCTCAGGGTCCTTATTACTATCCAATTGACTGGGCCGGCAGCGAAAAAATCGCGAGTTACGTCACTGAATACATCAACTCGGCTTCAGACGATTCTAAAGCAGTTACCTTAGCGGAGATGAAGCGCACTAAGGCTTACATCGCTCCATTCAATCCGCGCCAAAGCAATGGCGGAAAAGAAACAAAAAACATTGGTAAAACGGCTATCGAAGATGTGATTCTTCATGTCCAAAAAACGAAAGGAAACTCCAAACGAGGTGCCAAAATCATCGACAGCGTGGGCTGTTTCGCCTGTCACAACACAAAGCCTAATACTCCTATTAAAGCACCTGATTTAACCAAGCTTGGTAATATGAGCAAAGATGACATTGTAGCTGCAATCCTCAAACCAGAGGCAACCATTGCGGCCAGCTGGGTGACCATCACCAATAACGATGGGACTGCTTACACTGGCACAGTGGTCAAATCGGACAAAGATGAAATCATACTTCACGATATCGCGGGAACCCCAACCAAGATCGATACCAAAAAAATTAAGAGCACCGTGCCAGGTTTGAATATGATGAGCCTCCACCTATGCGATTCGCTCAAACTAGATGAATTCGCAGATCTCATCGAATACATCCAATCCATGGATGCAGCTCGGAAGAAATAACTGAGTGCTCATGATGGAAAATTGCGTGACCAACACGCAAACCTTGTCCGTTGATATTTTACCATCTCACCGACGCTTCATCGTCATCATGAACTCGTTGCCCTCGGTATCCATGCACATGGCAAGGTGAAGTGGGTCATCTAGGGTATCCGTCGGCTCGCATGTCAAATTGCCTCCGCATTCCTTGAGTCGTACGATCGCCTCCCTCAGATCATCGACCTGAAACGAGAGCCCGGTCCACGTCCGCTTGCCTTCCCCTCCTCCATGCACTCCGATCGTTGCACCCGCGACAACGATCTCGCTCCATACCTCCATCGCAAAGCTGATCTCTCCGCCAAACAACGTTTTATAAAATTCAAGACAGCGCTCCCAGTCCGCCGCCCACAACACATATTTCACCTTCTCAACTTTCATAAAGTCATACTCCTTCCTCCAAAAAAATACGCAACCTCAATGATGGTTAGCAGTTCGCTTCTTCGCTGAGCGCAAAGCAATTTAGGGAACGACTTTTCATCATCGCTTGCCTAAGCGGTTGATATAGCCAGTAACAAGCGGGGCTGATTTTTTGCCGCCGAGCCATGATTGACACCCAGAATTTTGTAAAACTCAACTGAGGAGGGCTTGAGGTTTTGCGGGGATCTTTGGATAGGCGATCACATGGGTCAATCTGCTCAAAAAGCCATCCCTCTGGAGCATCGTGAAGAACAAGCACGTCTCACTTACCTTGATTCCGAAAAAGACAAAAAATAGTCTAGCGTTGAAGCCTAGAAATTTACTTCTTCACCTACGCGGCGAATCCTCTGAGACAGGTCGCTGGGAGCAAAAAGGGGTCTAGATCTTTCCATCTCTGTATCACACTGCTATCCTAATCAGTGTGTCATTGGATTCTCCCCAGATGCATCACCAAGGTGCGAGGCATTAGCCGGTAAAAACTTCTTAAAGCGGGTCTTATCAATCGCTTTCATGTAGGCTTCCTCGGGTGAAATCATCCCCTCGCGGAGTTTCGACCAGATCGACTCATCCATGAACTGCATGCCTTCGTTTTTACCGCCAGTGATAACGTCATAGAGCTTTTGAGTTGCTCCCTCACGGATAATTGCTGAAACGGCTGGAGTCGCAAACATGATTTCATGCACCGCAACCCGACCGGGCTTATCCACCCGCTTACACAAAAGCTGCGCGACGACTCCACGCAATGAAGCAGCAAGCATTGTGCGAACTTGTGCCTGCTGGTTAGCAGGAAAAACGTCGATGATACGGTCAACGGTTTTACGCGCGTTGTTGGTATGGAGCGTTCCGAAAACCAGAAGACCCGTTTCCGCCGCCGTAAGCGCGAGAGAAATGGTTTCCAGATCTCGCATCTCGCCGACCAAAACAATATCCGCATCCTCCCGCAATGCGGCACGCAGTCCATCCGCGAAGGATGGAGTTTGGATCGGCACTTCGCGTTGAGTCAGAATCGAATTCTTATTTCTGTGAACAAACTCAATCGGTTCTTCAACCGTGATGATGTGACGAGAAAAATTCGTGTTGATATAATCTAACAACGCGGCAAGCGTCGTTGATTTTCCAGATCCCGTTGGCCCAGTAACCAAAACCAGACCCGAGCGCATGTGCCCGAATTCTTTAACGATTTCAGGGACGCCTAGCGCTTCCAGCGACATGATTTCGGTAGGAATCAAACGGAACACCGCCGCGAGGCCGTATTGTTGCTGAAGGTAGTTACAACGAAACCTCGAATCCTCATCCATCTCGTAAGCAAAATCGAGATCGCCATTTTTTAAATAACGCTCGAACGCTTTGGGATCACAAATTTCCGCCAATAATTCTTTGAACGATTCTCCTTCAAGGATCTCCTCCCCTTCGATCGCAACCACTGCACCGTGCACCCTTAGCTTAGGTGGCTGACCCTCGGAAAGGTGTAAATCAGAGCCCTTGCTCGCGATCAGTTTTTTGAAGTAGGCATCAATTCTGGCCATGTCGAAATTTCTTATTAAAATATTAGAGTGAAGACAGTATCACGATTGCAGGAATATTTTCATCTGAGCTTTATCCTCAGAGCGGAAGAGTAGATCTTCTGCGCTAATGATTCCTTTGATATAAAGCTGCCTCAGGGATTCATCCATGGTGATCATACCCACGTGTTTACCCGTTTGCATGATACCCGGTAACATGAAGGTTTTTCCTTCACGGATACAGTTCGCGACGGCGGGAGTATTAACCAGTAACTCTGTTGCTATAACCCTCGACTGGCCATCAATCGTTGGAACGAGTTGCTGTGAGAGAACACAACGAAGCGATTCGGAAACCATGATTCGGATCTGCTCACGCTGATCAATGGGGAAAACGTCCAGCACCCGGTCCAATGTTCGCGGTGCATTTCCTGTGTGTAAGGTTCCCAATACCAAGTGCCCCGTTTCCGCTGCGGTGAGGGCGAGCTGAATCGTCTCCAAATCTCGCATTTCTCCTACCATGATCACATCGGGATCCTCACGCAGTGCGCCTCTCAATGCTCTCGCGAATGATTCGGTATGCTTATGCACTTCCCGCTGATTTACGTGGCAGCCCTTCGATTCAAAAACATACTCAATCGGATCTTCCAAGGTAAGGATGTGATCTTCTCGATCCATGTTAATAAAATCGATGATGGAAGCGAGCGTCGTCGACTTACCTGAACCCACTGATCCGGTGATGAGAATCAGGCCGTTTTGGTAACGCGTCAGTGGAATAATGTGTTCAATTGGCAATCCGATTTCTTCCATCGTCCGCATCTGCGTATTGATAACGCGGAACACCATATCGTAACCCAAACGTTGTTTAATAACCGAGGCACGATATCTGCCGTCCGAGCCTTCATATGCAAAATCAATATCGCCACGCTCTTCCAAACGATCCCACTCATTTTTTTTCAAGAAAGAACGCACTAAGCCCTCGGTCTCTTCTGGCAGCAACTGTGGATGATCTGGCCAAATAGGTGCCAAAGCTCCGAAGCGCCGCCATGCCGGTGGATAGGCCGTAGCTAGATGTACATCCGAGCAATTGTATTCTCGCCCGAGCTTCAAATACTCATCGACGTGATCTAGGACTTTGTATTCCGACATTAAATAAAATTGGGTTTTAGAAAATAAGAAGGTTCATGATGAGCTATATGTGAATCCATTAATTTCTCACCGATGATTCCTGCTGGGTATGGTAAACCAGAATTGAAATATTGTGTCAATATGGGTTATGCTCAACGTTGCCAGAGTGGCTGCTTGATCGACCTTTGAGCTGATTCTGCAAGTAGTCTTTAAGGAACTTGGTGGCATATATTTCAAGCGCAGGTTTAGCTAATGAGAAGGATATAAGCAGCAATCGGGCAAACCATCCTCCATGTTTCTTTTCTACCGCATACTTGGGTTGGCGACGCTTAGATCTGAATAAGAAGCTACCAATAAATCCGACACCCAAAGATCCGCCCAGCCACTTCAAGGGACTGGACTTCAGAGAATCTCTGATCCGCAAGGGAATATCCAATTTCTGTTTAAGCTTATGATGCGCCTGCCCAATTTGAAACCGGGCGACCTCACTGCGCAGAATCAGTTCTGCGAGCTCGAGCGATTTTTGAGTTGGTTTAGCCATTCGCGGTCTTTTTCAAATTCTTTAAGGGTCACTGGAAACGATTCGATTTTTTTGGATCCTTTAACGATCAATAGCATCACGAGTGCGATGAGCAGGTATATTCCACCAAGTGAAAAGGCTGCGAAATACCATGCACAATTGAAATGCACGGAAATCAAGCCGATCAAGCCCGCCGTCAAAAGCCCCCATGAGGCAATCAAACAGAAAGCCAGCACTCCCAAGATCATCAGCTTTTTGACAATCACCCCAAGCGCGTCCTGCGCTTCGATACGGAAAATTCCTAAACGTGAGGCGATCAAACTAGGAATCGCCTCTTTCCAATTTCTCGGAAGACGACTTTCCTCTGCAGCAGGAGATCCCTCTAACCTAGGGCTAGGCATTCCTGAAGAATCGTGACTCATTATTCAAATAGGTGGATAAGGGCTCAACTCATTCATCTAGAATAACCAACGCAAAAGGAAAGGGGTTGGTCTCGACCAGATTACATGAGGCTATAGTAACTTAACGACGCACGATAAGTCCGATCAAAAAGCCCACTCCAAGCGCACCGAGCACAGCTTTAGTTGGGTTCTGACGAATATAATCCTCAGCAGTGACATGAATTTCCTTCGCTCTTACGCGAGTTTCATCCCATTGCTGCTGAGCCACTTCTTTCGCGTGTGAAACTTTTTCTGAAGCGACTGTTTTGAATTCTTCAGCTTTTCGAACGGCAGATGCTTTCAATGCATTTGCTGTGTCTAGAGCGCGATCTTTCACATGAGTCGCTTGTTCACCGGTGGTTTTAGCAAAATCACTCGCTGCTGAACGGAGATCATTTGCGGCGGTTGCGACTGCGGCATTACCTGAATTTGAAAAAGGATTTTCACTCATAATATTTAGGGGTTCATTACTTCATTTATTCAAAGCAACTTTTATTCAATAAAGATTGCAGAGCCCGTGCGTGAAAGCAAGGACACATTAGAAAAGTGACCTAGCGCTTGAGCTGGCTCTCAATTCGTTCGATCCGCTCCTTCAAGCCTGGTTGCTTACTTAGCTCACTCGCCACTTTTTTGCATGCGTGAATCACGGTTCCATGGTCCCGACCGCCAAATGACTCACCGATTTCCATCAGTGAACTGTGGGTTAATGAACGGCTCAGATACATCGCTACCTGCCGTGGGAACGCAATGCTCGCCGGCCTGCGGCGTGAAATCATATCTGCCATACGAACATCAAAAATCTCAGCAACTGCCCGCTGAATCCCGTCGATACTCACCTGGCGGCTCGCTTCTTCTTGGATGAAATCGCGTAACAGATACTCCACCTTCTCCACCGAGATACTTTCGCCAGCCAAGGACGCGAATGTCGCAACCCTGACCAAAGCTCCCTCTAAACGACGTACGTTCGAACGGATTTTCTCTGCGAGGAAATTTAGCACGTTTTCATCCACGGAAACTTTCCATTCCAGTGACTTCTTTTTTAAGATTGCCATGCGGGTCTCGAGTTGTGGTGGCTGCAATTCGACGGCTAGCCCGCATTCGAAACGAGAAATCAAACGTGGCTCGATACTCTTGATCTCGCATGCCGGACGATCACTGGTCAGAACCACTTGATTACGCCCATCAAGCAAGGTATTGAATGTATGGAAAACCTCTTCCTGAGAGCGCTCCTTGCCCGCCAAAAACTGGACATCATCAATCAGAAGCACATCAGAGCTCCGATAGCGCCGGCGGAACTTCTCGATATCGCCCTTACGGATCGCTTCGATAAACTCATTGGTGAAACGTTCACAGGTTAGGTAAATGACTCGGGCGTCTGGGCGGCGACGCAAAATTTCCTGCCCAATCGCGTGCATCAAGTGGGTTTTTCCCAAACCAGAACCACCGTGGATAAAAAGCGGATTGTAACCAACGCAGGTCTTCGTCGCCACCGCTTCACAGGCCGCATGTGCAAACTGGCTGTTACTACCGACCACAAACTTATTGAACGTATAGTCCGGATTTAAGCCCGCAGCTTTCGCACGCTTCTCTAGCATATCTCCAGGTAACTCGACCCTGATTTCAGGAAGTGATTTATCCGATAATGAATTCTCAACTGAACCATCCACAGAGCTCTCGGCTACCATGATTTTCACATGATGCATTCCCTCATGAACCTCACCCGCTGCCAACATCAACTCAGGAAAATAATTGGTCTCAATCCAGACCTGATGAATCTCACCCGGAACTGTGACGATCCCCTCACCACTCGAAGTGCTCTGCCAAGTCGCTGCTCCAAACCAACGTTGAAATGCATCAATCCCAATCGACTTTCTCAAGAAGTTCGAAATACGCTGCCACTCCCCCACTCCATCATCACTCGAAACATTTTCGATGTAATCAATCTCCTCCGTTAAAGGCTTCGGCATTTTGTTTTCTGAGGGATTTCTATTCATAGCTGTCATTCGCAGCATTTTTCAGCGCCCCCAATGGGCTGCTCCAAAGCAACGGTCGAAACGGATAATGAACATGGATTTCTCAGGAGAAAATATTTTAGAATGGCATCTAACCGATGTCACTAATTCCCCGTATTCCACAAGCGTTCCACGGTATGAAATTTTAAAAACTTGACTCGTATTTTGATTAGCTTTTACGAAATAACCCATCCATCTATCAGAATATTTCGCCGCAAATCTTTATTCTACATAGGAAATAATTTGCCGAAGCTGTCACAAAACTTTTATTTATTTTACTAAAAATAAATGCGCTAAAATAGCAGTCATAATCTCACTTTGCTGAGCCCGAAACTTTTCCTCCAAGTGGAAGGCAAGCTCCGAAAAATGTGATCGCACCATTAATTGGATAAAACCACGGGAAGGCGATATTCGGACGGATGTTGGCGAGGTTTTCAGCTAAGCCAGAAAAACCCATTGCGTTCAAAACTTGGCTGAGTTCGGGGCGAATCCATGCAACGATGAGAATCGAGATAGTGACTCCAATATAGAGTCCGCGCAAATTTCTCCGGCCTGGCAAAATCGCAGCGAGCAAGACCCCCAATAGCGGCCCATAGGTGTAAGCAACCATACCGAAGGCAAGGTCGATGAGATTCTTATTATCGCTCTCCGCGTATCCTCCAGCCAACACGATCGCCACTACCGAAAGTATAGCAGCCCAGATCACAACAGCTATTCTAGATCGCAATACCATTGCTTTACCGTGTGACTCTTTCTCAAGTTTTTCACGGCCATAGATTGCAGATAGCGAAGTCTGGGAGAGAGCCGCTAGGACAGAGTCCAAACTCGATATCGCTGCCGCGAAAGCACCCGCAAGGATCAAGCCAGTGAGGCCAGGCGGAAGAACCGTTGTGATCCAAACCGGAAATACATAATTCGAATTTTCCGCAAATTTTGCCGCTTCGTCGGGACTGAGACCCTTTACAGCATACCAAGCAAACAGGCCTGATCCAACGGCCAGCATCAGCAGGGTCGTGAGCAAAGAGACGCTACTCCATATAACTGCCTTGCGAGCATCCTTTTCAGAACCGCAACAAAAGATCCTCTGTGCATTGAGCTGATCTGTTCCGAACGCCGCAAAGTTTTGAAACGGCATCGCGATTACACCCACCCAGAACGTGTAGTGCAAAAGCGGACTTTCCCATGGAAAGGTGAAATCAAAAACTCTCAGCTTATCGATATCTCCATCAGGACCCGCCGCGCTGTTGACATTCCAGATAACATCGAAGCCAAGATTTCCAAATAACCAACCAAGCGCTAGAAGTCCTCCGAGAAGGAAAATTCCAAACTGGATAACATCTGTCCAAATCACGGTTCGCATCCCACCCATTAAAGTCCAGAGCACCGCAAACACTCCGATGGCAAGTATGCATGTCGTAGGAGAAAGCCCAGTGACTGTCTCTAAAATGAGAGCAGTCACCAAAACCCGTACGCTTTGACCAAGGATTGCACCCATGGAAAATAGCCCTGTAACCAATCGTTTCACGCCCTCGCCCAAACGCGCGCCCATATAATCGTAAGGACTGTAGATCTCCTCCTTGAAATAAAGTGGCACCAACCAGTAACCGACTGCGAAACGCGCAATGATGGAGCCTATCCCCCACTGCAGATATGTCCAATCTCCTGATAGAGCGAATACCCCACCTGGAACCCCAATAAACGTGAGAGCACTAATCTCGGTCGCGATCATTGAGCCACTAACCGCCCACCATGGCAGTGATT
>CAWUUP010000117.1:0-4359 GCA_963925255.1 uncultured Luteolibacter sp. | reverse complement strand
ACAGACGGTGCAAACCAAATTGCGGCCGTTAGAGAGTTTACGCAGTTGCATTTGCTCACAGAAGCCGAGATCCCGAAGACGATCACAAGCTGGGCCACTGAGGCTACTGATGCGAACGTCACAGTTCAGACTCACTTCGTTAAGAGTAAGTTGGCGTTGAACTGGCTGAACGGTTGTCATCAAGAGGAAGATCGGCTAATTGAGACTGATTTGCAATAAGAAATATGAAAAGGGGTGAAAAATCGACTCGGGATATCTAGATCAACGAGCTAATCATCCTTTCAAGCATGGATCAGATGGATTGGATAAATTGGCAGGCAGAAATTGAGGCGACCCTAATGTTTGTGGTGAAAGACGGGCAAATCCTTCTAATTGAGAAGAAACGCGGCCACGGCCAAGGGAAGATTAACGGACCTGGCGGTAAAATTGACCCAGGTGAAACGCCGCTGGAGGGGGCGGTGCGTGAAACCAAGGAGGAACTCTGTATTTCCGTCAAAGACGCCCGGAAAGTCGCCGAGCTTTGGTTTCAGATGTCCGACTACCCAAGTCTGCGCTGCCATGTGTTTTTGGCCTCTGAGTTTGAGGGCGTGCCCACTGAAACCCCAGAAGCCTTGCCGTTATGGGTGCCGCTTGATCGTATTCCATATGAGCGGATGTGGGAAGATGACATTCACTGGCTACCTCAGATCATAGGTGGGCAAGCGCTAATCGGAAAGTTCAGCTTTGAAGGCGAACGTATGCTGACGAAGAATATCGAGTTGGGCTCCGACTTTGCGCGAGACGAACTTCACCTTCATCACAAAACGAAAAAACCGGTCCTATAACGGAACCGGTTTTTGAAATTTCGGGTCTAGAAAACCTAATCTCAGTCTTCGTCTTTCACGTCGCCAGCATCAACCGTGATGGTGAGTTGGGCGCTGACTTGTGCATTGAGTTTGATTTCAACAACCGTTTTGCCGGATTTTTTGATTGGTTTGTCGAGTTGAATGGAGTGGCGATCGATTACGATGCCAGCAGCTTCGAGTTCCTTGTGGAGATCCATGCTGGTGACCGATCCGAATGCCTTGCCACCTTGACCGGTGGACAGGGTGAAGGATGGTTTGAGTTTGGAAATCTTGGTCGCGAGCTCTTGGGCGATAACAACTTCCTCAGCTTCGCGGCGTGTGCGCTCGGTTTTGAGGGCTTCAACGTGGCGAAGGTTTGCCTTGGTCGCTTCGTATGCTTTGCCTTGTGGAACAAGGTAGTTGCGGGCGTAGCCAGCGCGGACTTTAACGACATCGGCTTCGGAGCCGAGGCCTTCGATTTTTTCTTTGAGGATGACTTGTGCGGTGGCCATAATTTGAAAGTGTTTAGTTGAGAAACGGGCGGCGGATTTAGGCTTGGCTGCGGTTTGCGTCAAGGAGAATCTTTAAAAAGAGGTATCTAGGCGGTGGTTGGACATTCGATGATCAAACTTGCTTTAGGTGAGTGAGCGTGTATTTTTAATGAGTGCGGATTGTTTCCTCCATATTATTTGCCCTGATGGCCGTGGTTTTACCGATGGCCTCTGTGCAGCGTTATGTGTGCACGATCAGTATGAATTTTTGCGGAAATGCGAACGATTGCTCGATGAAAGAGTCGGATTGCTGCAATGGGAAGAGCCAAGTAGTCCCAGATTGCATGGTCAAAGCAGAGCTTCTTCCTAATGCGGAAGCTCCTAATTTAGACCAAATCCCATTTATTAAAGCTGGTGAAGTCATTTTTCTTCGCCTGACGATTGCCGATTTAAGAAGTATCGATGCCTTCCCAGTCCGCTCAGAGCGCCATCGCGCACCGCCGGATCCTCTGGAATGGTATATAAAACAGCAGAGGTTGCTGATTTGAAAATCTGGAAAAACTGATGGTGCCAACGATGCAACGACATCGAGGCGCGCTTTTTCCGTCAGGTTACTGACCTGCAATTTTCAAATTCTTTTCCATATATGCCATTCAAACGCCTTCATCTCGGGCAACATTTCTCTACCCAGAATCTATCCCCAAGCGCTCGCAAGCGCATGGCGGTTTGGATCTTGCCGCTTGGGCTCTTATTAGGGTTCTTGTTGATCTTCGCCCTCCTTTTCAGTGATCGCTTGGTTCCTGCGAAATCCGTTGAAGTTTTCTCAGCAGTTGGAATTGAGGAAAACATCAAAACGGTAACTCCGAAGAGAACTGCCAATATTGCAGGGAAATTGATGTTTCAAGCATCAGGCTGGATTGAACCGGATCCGCTTCCGATCAAAGCAACTGCATTGACCGATGGAATCGTCGAGTCGGTGAAGGTGTATGAAGGCGAGTTGGTAAAAAAAGGTGATCTGCTCGCGACTCTGATCCGTATCGATACAAAATTAGAGAGAGACGCCATGGCGGCGAACTTGGCTGAGATGAAAGCTTCGTTCGATGCGCATTGTGTGGGAACGCAGTTGGCGTTGCAGAAGATGGAAGTGGAGAAGGCCGGCTTGGTGATTGCGGAAGCGGATGCCGAGGAGGCGAGCGACAAGCTGCGGCGTTATGAGCGTTTGCCCAAAGGGGCAATCACCGATGATGAGATATTGGCCACGCGGCTGAATCAGAAGCGAAAACTCGCCGAGGTTGATGCCGCGAAGGCGCGGATCGCAGGGATTGCGGAGGAACTGAACAAGATCGCTTTTGAAGTTTTGGCAATCCGAGCAAAAATTCGGAATGCGGAGATTGATTTAGAGAAAGCGGAGTTGGCTTATGCGCGGACAGAAATCAAAGCGCCAGTTGATGGTCGGGTGCTGGCTCTTAAAGCTGCACCGGGGCAGAAAAAAATGGTCGGAATGGATGAGATAGATAGCGCGACCATAGCTATTTTATATGAGCTTGAGCATCTTCAAATTCGTGTGGATGTGCCGCTGGCAGATGCTGCGGGCCTCAGTGTCGGGCAACGTGCGAAAATCCGCACGAGTCTTTTGCCAGATGAGGTCTTCGAAGGTCAGGTGACTAGGATAGAAGGTGCGGCTGATTTACAAAGGAACACTCTTCAGGCGAAAGTCCGGATTGAAAATCCAAGCGAGAAGCTTCGTCCTGAGATGCTGAGTCGGGTAGAATTTTTCGAAACCATCATACCTACTACAGATGCAGTAGTAGAATCCACAGGTATCGCGGTGTATGTTCCAAGAGAAGCAATCCAAGACGGGCATGTTTGGGTTTGCAATCCCGATACCAAACGCGCAGAGCGGCGCGCGGTGAATGTAACTGTGTTCAAAGATGGCATGGCACTGGTTAGTCCGGAAATCCGTCCCGGTGAATGGGTCGTCACCAAGCCCCTTGATCTAAAATTCGGCCAAGTCCTCAAACCCATTTTGAAAGAGCGTTTATGATTATCTGCAAATCCATTTCCAAATCCTACACCAAGGGCACGAACATCGTGACTCCCCTGGAAAATCTAGATCTTGAGGTGGGCCGTGGCGAGTTCCTCGCGCTCATGGGTCCTTCTGGTTCAGGGAAAACCACGTTGCTGAATTTGATTTCAGGTATCGACTCGCCAACCTCTGGCAGCCTCGTGATTGATGGTGAAAACATCGCCGCATTCAGTCGCAAAGAGCTCACGCAATGGCGCGCACGTAAGGTCGGTTACATCTTTCAGCTGTATCATTTGATTCCCGTTCTGACCGCCTTTGAAAACGTGGAGCTACCTTTGCTAATCACAACGATGAGCCGAGCAGAGCGGAAACAAAAAGCCGAAGAGGCCTTGGAAATTGTGGGGCTGAAAGACCGTTCACATCATACCCCTAGCGAGTTATCGGGAGGACAGGAGCAGCGCGTGGCGATCGCGAGAGCCTTGGTCGCGGATCCAGCGTTGTTGGTAGCAGACGAGCCGACAGGGGATTTGGATCGCGAATCCGCGACGATGATTTTGGAGCTTCTGCAATCGCTTTCACGGGAACGCGGTAAAACCATCGTGATGGTAACTCATGATGCACGCGCGGCAGCGGCGGCAGATCGGATCTTGCATTTAGAAAAAGGTAAATTGTTAGAAAACGAACTTCATCTTAACAAAGCATGATCGCTCTATTTCAACTCGCTACAAAACAACTTCTTCGTCACCGCCTGCGGACGGCGCTGACAGTTTGCGGCGTGGCTTCCGGAATGTTTCTATTTACTGCGGTAGAGACACTTCAGAAGTCTTTAGCGCTGGCGACTGAGGAAACGGCTGCGGACACGACGCTGGTGGTGTATCGCGAAAATCGATATTGCCCGATGGCGAGTCAGCTACCCGAGTATTATCAGGATGAAATTCGTGAAATGAAGGGAGTGAAAGAGGTGATTCCGATCAAGATCACCGTAAACAACTGCGGAGCGAGCCTGGATGTGATCACG
>CAWUUP010000116.1:0-7735 GCA_963925255.1 uncultured Luteolibacter sp. | reverse complement strand
AGCAATTAGTTATCAAAATTCAGCAAAGAGGTGAATTTTGAGCGCATCTCTGTGATCTCTGTGGTTAAATATCACCTATTTCTTCGCAGGCACAAACTTCAGGCCGACCCCGTTGATGCAATAGCGTTTGTCGGTGGGGGTGTCGAAGCCTTCACCTGTAAAGACGTGGCCGAGGTGGCCGTCGCATTTTGCGCAATTGACTTCGGTGCGGACGTATCCGCCAGAGGCATCGGTTTTGGTGGTGACGTTCTGGGCCTTTGCAGGATCGTAGAAAGATGGCCAGCCGCACTTCGAGTCGAATTTTTCTTTGGAGCTGAAAAGCAGGGCGCCGCAGCCCGCGCAGTGGTATGAGCCTTCACCTTGTTCCTTAAACTGATGGTAAACTTCGCCGTTGGGCCTTTCCGTGCCGGATTCGCGAAGGATGCGGTATTGCTCAGGAGTGAGGATTTTTTCCCATTCCTCATCCGTTTTTACAACTTTATCGGTGGGATCTTTAGGAGCTTCTGCGGCGGTTTCCATGGCTTTTTCTTTATTGTTTTCATCGGCACATGCTGCGCCTAAACCGAGAGTGATCGCCGTGAGAAGAAGAGTGAACTTGGCTTTCATGTCAGTTAAGAGGAAGAGTGGAGCGATTTATTCCGGCTTCAAATATAATCTGAAAATAAACCACAGATGGACACAGATGAACGCGGATTTAAAGAGGGTTGCCTGTAAGGGATTTTAATTTCACCCAGTGGATAAGGAGTCAGATATTAATCATTCTTATATTATCCGCGGATACCTGTATCCATTTGACGAAATGATCTAATTTTTTGTTCGTCTGTGTTCGCTTCGCTACCATTGCGGCTCTATTTTAATTTAAGGTTCACGCAAATTGCTCAGTGATCACGCCTTTGCCGTAGTCACGGTTCATGCGTGCGATGTGATCAACGGAAATTTCTTTCGGGCAAGCCGCCTCGCACTCATAGTGGTTGGTGCAGTTTCCAAAACCTTCGTTGTCCATCTGGCGAACCATGGCGAGGGCGCGTTTCTGACGCTCTGGCTGGCCTTGCGGTAGGCGGCCGAGGTGGGAAATTTTTGCGGAAGTGAAAAGCATGGCAGAACCGTTCGGGCAAGCTGCAACGCAAGCACCGCAACCGATGCAAGCCGCGGCGTCGAACGCACTATCTGCATCGTGTTTCGAGATGGGAATAGAGTTTGCGTCAACGGCTGAACCGGTGCGGATATCGATGTAGCCACCCGCTGCGATGATACGATCCAGTGAGGAACGATCGACGATAAGGTCTTTGACGATAGGAAAAGGATTGGCGCGGAAAGGCTCGATCCAAAGTGTGTCGCCATCGCGGAATTTACGCATGTGAACTTGGCAAGTGGTGATGCCTTTTTCCTTGGAGTGAGGAACGCCGTTGATAGTGAGTGAACAAGATCCACAAATTCCCTCGCGGCAGTCGTGTTCGAAATGGATCGGATCGTCACCATTTTCAATGATCCGCTCGTTGACGATATCCAACATTTCAAGGAACGAGGCCTCTGGCGGGATATTTTCGGCAGCGTAGGTGTGGATACTGCCTTTGGATTTCGGTCCGGTTTGGCGCCAAACTTTTAGAGTGAGATTCATGGGAAAATAGGCTGTGGTTTGCTGACGTCATTAAGGAAGATCAAGAATGCACGGAGCGCAAGGAGAAGATCAAGCGAGGGTCGGTTCTTCTTTAAGAGGGGTGTAATTTCCCTTTTCCATGTTTAGGTCGGTCCAGGCGTGTGCAGAGGAGGATGTGGGAGAATGTAGGATGATCGGAGTCAACCTTCAGAGCTGCAAATGATTGCAGCAGCCCAGAGCCTCCGGCGGTTGGAGTGTCTGTTCTTTCCAAATCAAACATCAACTCCGATATCGTCGGGGTTGATGTTTGAATGAAGAGAGTTTTAGCCTCACTTCTGTCTCGCAACCGCTTTTAAGCGCAGCGCATTAAGCGCGATGAAGCCGGTGGCGTCGTCTTGGTTGTAGGCTTCTTCTTGGCCGCCTTCCATGGTGGCGATGGCTTCGGAATACATGCTGTGTGGGGAACGACGACCGGCTTGCATGACGTTGCCTTTGTAGAGTTTCATGCGGACTTCACCGGAAACTTTTTTCTGGGTTTCTGTGACGAGGGCTTGGATAGCTTCGCGTTCAGGAGCGAACCAGAAACCGTTGTAAACCAGCTGCGCGTATTTCGGGATGAGGGAGTCGCGGATGTGCATCGCTTCACGATCGACGACGAGAGTTTCGAGGTCGCGGTGAGCGGCGAGGAGGATAGTGCCGCCTGGGGTTTCGTAGATGCCTCGGGATTTCATTCCGACGAAGCGGTTCTCGACGATATCGACGCGGCCGATGCCGTTGCGTCCGCCGAGTAGGTTGAGCACACGCATCACGCCGTAGGCATTAAGAAGCGCGTAGCCGTCTTGCTGGCCGGTGGCTTTGACATCGCCGAGCTCTGAGAGGAGGGCATCAATGTTTTCGTGTTTCAAACCGATGGCATTGCCTTTGTCGAAAAGCAGTTCGATGTATTCAGATTTGTCTGGCGCGTCTTCAGGAGAAACAGAAAGCACATACATGTCGGTGTCGTCAGGAGTGGTGGCGTCATACCAAGGATCTTCCATGGCACCGGCTTCGAAGGAGATGTGGAGGAGGTTGCGATCCATTGAGTAGGGCTTTTTCATGGAAGCTTTAATCGGGATATTGTTGGCCTCGGCGTAAGCGATCATCTCAGCGCGGCCTGGGAATTGTTTGCGGAATTCTGCGTCACGCCATGGAGCAATGCATTTGATGTTAGGCGCGAGTGCTGCAGCGGAGAGTTCGAAGCGGACTTGGTCGTTACCTTTTCCAGTGGCACCGTGGGCGATCGCATCGGCACCTTCGGCGATGGCGATTTTGATCATGTCTGCAGTGATGCAAGGACGAGCGATGGAAGTTCCTAACAGGTAGCGGCCTTCATAGATCGCACCGGCTTGGATCATGGGGAAGATGTAGTTTTGAGCGAAGTCTTGTTTGAGATCGCCGATGTAGCATTTTGAAGCGCCGGTGGAGAGGGCTTTGGCTTCGAGGCCGTCGAGTTCGTCGCCTTGGCCGACATCTGCGCAGTAAGCGATGATTTCCGCGTTGTATTTCTCTTTGAGCCAGAGGAGGAGAACTGAGGTATCAAGACCTCCGGAGTATGCGACGACGATTTTCATAAACTCTTAATTTTAAATTTTAAATTCCAAGGAAGACAGGGAACGGGCGGGAGAGTAGGTGAGGAGCTTGGCTAGGAAAGCGGAAATTTTCGCTGGGCATGAAAAAAGCCGGCTTCCTTGTGGGAGAGCCGGCTGGGTTGATGGGATGTAAAAAGTTTAGATTAACTTTCTTTGGCGCTTTTTTTCGCTGGAGCTTTTTTCGCAGCTACCTTTTTGGCAGGTGCTTTTTTCGCTGGAGCTTTTTTGGCTACTGCCTTTTTGGCTGGAGCTGCTTTAGCTGCGGATGGTTCGTCTTTTTTAGCCGCCGGTTTCGGGGTGGCTTTCTTGACGGTGACTTTTGGAAGGATGCCGCCGAGCTTGGCTGCTTCCTGTTTCCGCTTAAGATAATCCGCGCGACGACGGCGTTTGATGATTTTGTTTGATTGCTGACCCATAATTGCTGGAACTTGGCTAAGGCACTAAATGAGCCGTATCAAGCCGAATCTGCAATTCCTTTTAAACCTGTGTTTTCTACCCAAGCAATCCTGATACGCACGACACGCCTCACCGAGACGAGTTTGATCGTGCATTGGTTGAGTGAAGATGAGGGTTTGATCAAGACCGTGGCTAAGGGGGCACTGCGCCCGAAGAGTGTATTTGCGGGGAAATTGGATTTGTTTTTCTCTGGTGAGATCTTATTTGCAAAGTCTCGGCAGGGTGAACTGCATGCCTTGCGGGAGGTTTCGATTTCGAATTGGAGGCAGGGGTTGAGGCGGAGTTACGCGACAACCTTGATGGCAGGATATTTTTGCCAGTTGATCGAGGCGGGCTTGGAGTTGAACCATCCGGAGCCGGATATCTTTGATTTATTGAGGAGAGGATTGGATTATTTGGATGTGGAAATTGCTAGTTTGAGGGCTTTGCAGCATTTTGAGCAGCAGTTCGCGGTGATTTTGGGGATTTCACGTGAAAACCGAGGAGCTGAGCAGGCTTTAAACGAGCATTTAGGCATGCTTCCGAGCTCACGGAAGAAATTGGTCGAAGATTTGACAGGCCGCTGAAGATTTCCGCTCGTCAATTGGAGTTCAAAAGATCTACTATACCGTAAATAGTTAAATTATGGATAAGCCAACTACGAATTTTATTCAGATCATGCGCGACAGAGTCATGACTCTCCGCGAAGAAGGAGATCTAAAAGAGGCGTTACATGCAGCCCATGCTTTGGTGGATAAATGCCAGCAGTTGCTTAGCTCGGATCACGATACGATTGATGCATTTGTGGCTGGGTTAGAAGTCCGAGCCGGGATTCTCATGGATATGGGTGAATATGGCGAGGCATTGGAAGATTCAAAGCATGCAATTGACCAGTTGGATAGGCGTAAAGATTGCTTCGATCAGTTGGGTCGCTTGTATCTGCTTTTAGGTTCCGCTTATGATGGAATGGACCGTTATGAGCGTGTGATATCTTCTTGGGAAAAAGCGGTCAGCTTTTTTGAAATGCACAATCCTCCAATGATGATGGATATTGCGGCGATTACGAACAATCTGGGGTTCACTGCGAAATCGGCCGGAAATCACGATGCTGCTGAGGATTATTTTTTAAAATCACTTGAGATCATGCATTCTGTGGTAGGTCCAAAACATCCTGAAACCGCATCGGTTTCAAACAATCTGGGTGCGGTATATTTGGCGGCTGGGTATATGGAGCAGGCACGTGAAATGCACATGATGGCATTGGATACTCGCACAGATTTATTTGGAGAGCACCATCCTGACACCGCACAGTCGCATAACAATTTAGCATTGGCCTTGCTGGAAACAGGTGACCGCGAATGGGCAAGGAAGCATTTCGAAAAGGCGCTTGAAGCTTTTGAGTCTCTTGGAAAAGAATATACGGATGACCTAGAAGCGGTGGCCTCAAACTTCTGTGATTTCCTGCGTGATCAAAATGACAATAAACTTGCGGACATCATTGATACGCGCGTGAGGGCAATTCTAGCTAACGCGTGATCATTATTTGCCGACTTTCGTTTTTTTGATGCGATCAAGAGTCGATGCTTCATTAGGGAATTTGGCAATAGCCTCTTGATAAGCTTTAAGAGCTTTTTCTGGCTGTTTGACCGAGAGAAAATAATCGCCGAGGTCATTGGCCATAGGTGTAAGAATAAAGGGATGATACATCAAGGTAGACGTCCGTTGACGATCGGCTGCAGCGCGGAACCAGTTGAATGCAGAGCCTTGGCTTTCCGTTGGGCCGGCTAGCGCGAGGTGGCCGCGCAGATTCGCAGTGAGCATTTCCAAATTCATCAGAGCGCGACGCCATTCGGCGTATTCACCCTTTGCGGAGGCGAGGGATTGTTGCTTTGCCATGGATTCTCCATGAAAGCTAAGGGCGTTGATGGTATCGGTTGCTTTTTTTATATCTCCTGCATTGATCATGCGATGTGCTTGAAGAGCGATTCTTAAGCCATCCTTCCACCAGTGAGAAAGGGAGTATTTGTGATAGGCTACACCAGCATTTGGAGTAGGTAATGTAATAAGCGCTTCGGTGGGTGCAGTTTTTCCTCCGCGGTAAAAAATAATTCGAGCGGCAAGCGTTTGTGCATCCCAGAGGATTTGCCGATTTCCTGGCGATATCGGGCGATCTGGATCTAGGGGGGTTTTTGATATTTCGGTGGCTGCGGCAATGGCGTCTTTGAAATTTCCAGCAGAAGCAGTCGCTACAGCAAGATAGCTTTTGGCGATTAACCATTGTGGGCAATCCGACGTAGAAATTTTGTTAGATCGCATCCATTCCGCGTAGTATTTTTCGGCAAGTGAAAAACTAGCTACCGCGGCTTCGAAATCTCCACTTCTCCATTGATAATGCCCGAGAAGATGGAGGTAAGGTGGATATTTAGGGGCTAGTTCACATAGCTTCTTTGCGAGTCCGATAGAGGAATTGAGATCTGGAGCTTCTGCCTTGATGAGTAAGTATGCATGCAGTGGAAGTAAATTACTGGGAAAGCGCTCGATGAGTTTTAGTAAACGCTCTTCAGCTTCCGCCTGCGTAGCGGTGATATGACCCATTACATCGTAACCGCCGCGGCTGAATAAAGTGGTAAAAATTTGAGATTGGATTTCATTTGGAAACTTTTCAGAAACCTTGCGGAAGGCGATTTCTGCGCCTTTGGGGCCTTCTTCGATGTATTTGATCAGGCAGTAGGCAAAGCCCCGCTCGAGTTCCGTGCCTTCTCCGTCGGATATGAGTTGCAGCAAGCGTTGTCTAGTAGCGAGGCGATAGGAATCGGTTTCTGGAGAAGTCCCGAGCATGCTCATGATCATTCCCCAATGAGCCATGATGCAGCGAGGATCTGCTTGCATAGCGACGGAAAAATGGCGGATCGCCTCAAAATCCCAACCGGCATGAAGATGATTTAAGCCCTGTAGTGTATGGATTTGAGCGGTTTCGCTTGAGGCAAGGATGACGATCACCAAACCGTTATTAAATGGAAATAAGCTGGGTTTTTCAGCGGCTGATATCCATGGCGGAATGCAAGCGGCGACGCTTGGAATGTCGCTTGCTGCAGATTTTTTCTGTGCGATCTCTTGTGAGAAAGCTGGGATGATTAAAGTAAATAACCCTAATAGCGTGATCCATTTCGACATGCGTGTAAGGTGTGCTGGAATTTAAGAATTCCCAAGGAAAATGGCGCTCGCCTCGCAAGGAATTTTCTCTTACATATCCCAGCATGAAGTTAGGAGTAATTGGTTGCGGAAAAATGGCAACAGCCTTGGTGAAAGGCGCGATATCTCAGGGCGTAGTGAAAGCTGCGGATGTGATTGGCGTAGCTCGCACAGAAGCCTCTCGGTCACGTTTCTCAGAGCAGACTGGGGCGAGAAATACGGATTCCATCTCAGATGTTGTAAAGGAAGCAGAGGTATTGATCTTGGCAACTAAGCCGCATGACCTTCCAGGAATCATCCAAGCTGCCGAGTTGGGAAAATTTCCAGATAAGCTTTATATCTCCATCGCCGCTGGCGTGACCTTGGAGACCATGGAAAAACTGACGGGTGGAGTTTGCAAAATCATAAGAACCATGCCGAACACCCCTTCGCTGGTCGGAAAAGGAGCTGCGGCATTTTCTCTGGGATCTAAATGTAGCGATGTGGATCGGGATACGGTTCATTCGATTTTAGGGGCTGTGGGGCTTGCTGTGGAAGTTCCTGAGCGATTGATCAATGCGGTAACTGGGCTTTCAGGAAGTGGACCTGCCTATATTTACTTGGTGATCGAAGCGATGGCCGATGGGGGGGTGCAAGAGGGCTTGCAGCGAGCGGATGCATTGAAACTAGCGGCTCAAACCGTAGCAGGTGCTGCGGCGATGGTTCTGGAGACAGGGCTGCATCCTGCAGTTCTCAAAGATATGGTGACATCGCCCGGAGGCACAACGATTGCGGGACTTGCCGCGTTGGAGGAGGGCGCGATCCGTTCATCTTTCATCGCTGCGGTTAGCGCGGCGGTCGCTCGCGCCAAGGAATTGGGAAAAAGCTAAGTTCTTACAACTTG
>CAWUUP010000115.1:0-2731 GCA_963925255.1 uncultured Luteolibacter sp. | reverse complement strand
GCACTAAACATCGAAGATGGAATCGAAGCATTGCGTTACAACAAAGTCGTGATCGCAACCGATGCGGATGTCGACGGCATGCACATCCGCTTGTTGTTGCTGACTTTCTTCCTGCAATTTTTTCCAGAGATGATTCGTGATGGTCACCTTTTCATTTTACAAACGCCTTTGTTCCGGGTGCGGAGCAAAAAGGAAACGATCTATTGTTACGATGAGAGTTCCCGCGTGAAAGCGATCGCGAAGTTGGGTAAGACCGCAGAGATCACCCGCTTCAAAGGTCTGGGCGAAATTTCACCCGACGAGTTCAAATTCATGATCGGCCCAGAGATGAGGTTGGATCCTGTGGAGTATGAAGAGGGCAAAGGCGTGAAAGAGCTCTTAGCTTTCTATATGGGAAAAAATACCCCGAGCCGTCAGGAGTATATCATCGAAAATTTGCGTGAAGATGTGGACCGGCAGGTGGCTTGATCGATCTCCACTCGCCGGCTGATGATACGAAGCCGCCGATGCCCTCAGACTGGACGCGCAGCTACAAGACGGAGAATGGTAAAACCGCACGCCTTTTCACCACGCCTGCAAAGATTAAATCTAAGAAGTAATAGGTTAAGAATATCAATGTGGATGTGCTAATTCATTTTGTCTGTTACTTTGTTATCTGGATGCACGACGAAAAAGGTAATTATACGAAGCCGATTGGCACTGGAAGTGATCCACTCAAAGTGATCTCCTTTGCTGCTGATGTCGACGGGCAACCGCGTATCGATAATGAGACTCCCCCAAGCGGTGAATGATGGGCCTATCATTCTTCAATCAGAAAGGCACTGACATTTTCTATTGAGTTATCTGCTACCGTCCAATCGAGTCGATTCCAAAAGCTTATCTTCCTTTAGTTAGAAAAGGTGGGTTTGGTATGGGCACTCAAAATGAGATGTGCTTTTCATATAGAGCTCTTATCCCCAAATCCTTTGGTTTAAAGCGTGGATTATCTCATTTCTCTGATTCACAAAACGGTAAGATGTTTTCAAGCAGTCATTGAGATATTCCTTGGCTGCTGAAACGGCACTCGGTAAATTCTGGCCGTTCGCAAGATTCGCAGCAACAGCAGCGGCAAGCGTGCAGCCTGTGCCGTGGGAAGCTTGGACGGCGAGGCGCGGAGAGGTGAACCGATGTTCTGCCTGACCATCGAAGAGAAGATCGGTGCATTCTGTAGATTCCAAGTGTCCGCCTTTGAGTAAGACAGCGCAGCCGTATTTTTCGGATAAAGAATTAGCGGCGTAGCTCATCTCATCAACAGAGGAAATCGATTTCCCGCACAGTGTTTCGGCTTCCGGAATATTGGGTGTGATGAGGTAAGCGAGGGGGAGAAGTTTCTCGCAGTATGCGGAAATCGCATCGGGTTCGATCAAGCTAGTTCCGGTAGAAGCAATCATCACCGGATCGATAACGAGTTTGATGTAAGGATGATCTTTGAAAATCGCAGCTACAGTTTCGACGTGTTTAGCGGAACCGAGCATTCCGGTTTTAACGACCTCGAGTGGGAACGAATCGAGCATGAGTAGGATCTGATCTTCCAGCATGGAAGGATCCACAGGATCGACCCGACGCACGATGTTCGCGGTTTCGGAGACGATACAGGACACAGCTGTTAGTCCGTGAAGACCGAAGTATTGGAAAGTTTTTAGATCTGCCTGCATGCCGGCACCGGCTGAACAATCCGAACCGGCGATCGTCAGGATCGGGCGAACGGTTTGAAAGGATGGATTAATAGGTTTCATTGCTTCTTGATTCTTTGGCGCTGACTTCTAATGGTTTCCACATGACAGATGACATCAAGGAATTTCACGACTTACGTGTGAACGTGGATAATGTCATCTATATGCCAACTCTAGATGCGCCGCCTAATAAGCCACATCCCTTCGTTTATTTCATTTCAATTTTTAACGATTCATTAGTGCCGATAACGATCCGTGCAAGGAAGTGGGTAGTGATTGAAGATGGTAGTGAAACGACGGTGGTTGAAGGTGATGGAGTGGTTGGGCAACAGCCAACGATCAAGCCCGGTGAGCATTTTTCCTATAACAGCTATCACGTGATTGGGAAAAGCGCGGCGGTGAATGGTGCGTTCTTCGCTGAAATGGCGGATGGCGAATTGGTTTTCACGCGGATTCCTGGGTTTCGGTTGGAAGTGCCAAAATAGTCTAATTTACTTTGTATAAAAAAAGAGGCTCCCCGTGTGGAGAGCCTCTTGAATTGAGATAAGAAGATTAGGCTTTGACCTCTTCTTTGGATTCTTCTGCAGTATTTTCCTGAGGGGAAAATTCTTCGGTAGGAACTTCAGAAATAGACTCTTCGATAATCGCTTCGGCAACTGGCTCGGTTGAGCTTGTGTTTGCGGATTCATTGATGAGGTCGAGGACTTCTTCTTTAACAGGGTTGATAGGAGCAAGAGTAGGGAGGGTAGCCTCGGTGGAGGTGTTGCCGCCTTCTTCGCTTTCAGCATCGTTGTAATCTTTGGATTTAGCTCCCGACACAGTGATTTTACGACCCATGAAGAATTGATCATGAAGGACTTCGACGGTGCGCTTCGCTTCGTCAATATCCAGCATTTCAATAAAGCCATAGCCTTTGGAGCGATGGGTGCTGCGATTGTAAACAATCTCTACTTGGCGCACGGCCCCGACGCCTTTGAAAAGCTCTTCTAGATCGCTCTCGGTGGTATCGTAGGACAGGT
>CAWUUP010000114.1:0-2744 GCA_963925255.1 uncultured Luteolibacter sp. | reverse complement strand
AGTCGCGTGTGGCTCGACAATTTGTGCACCGTCATTGAAATAGGCCTTGAAGCCACAATCGTGCGATGGGTTGTGGCTGGCAGTAATCACAACGCCTGAATCCGCGCGGAGTTGGCGAATCGCAAACGACAGCTCAGGAGTCGAACGTGGGCCATCGAACACATAGGCATCGCAGCCGTGATCAGCACAAACCTTGGCACAGAAGTCGGCGAAGTCTTTCGAGAAATGACGCGTGTCGTGAGCAAATACAAAGGTCGTTTTTTGTTCACGCTCACCGACGAAAGCTTTTACGTAAGTAATCAAGCCGCGAACCGCTCGAGAAAGATTGTAATAATTCATCGTCGCCGTGCCAACGCATGGAAACTCCGGACGTCCATTCGGTCCACCAGTTCCCTGCTCACATGCTGTGATCGTGCGACCTATAGTCCGCCCCCTAAGTCCTCCAGTGCCGAAGGCGAGAGATTTAAAAAAACGATCGTTGAGTTCAGAATAATTTTCTCCCGCTAGAAGTTCACTGACTGCGCATTTCGGTAAATCACTTGCAGCTCCAGCTAACAAGGAATCGATGTTTGCTTTTGCAGAAGCTAAGAGTTTTCCCGATTTAACGGCGGCGGCAAGGGTTTCAGAAAGTTCGTTCATGGTCGGCGATTGAAAATAAATTTCGGAATAAGAAGACCGTATTTTGGGCTGAACAGATAGGCTAAAATGAACAAAATTCCGAGTAAGATGACAATGGCTGGGCCAGGTGAAATACCGAAGTAACCCGATAACAAAACCGCTACAACGGAACCAATTCCACCAATCAATCCCCCACCCCAAAATAAGGCGGAAGTTTTATCTGTGAGCAATGAGACCGTCGCAGCTGGAGTGACGAGCAATCCAACAGAAAGCACACAACCCACTGCTTGAAGCGATGAAACCAGCGCTAGGACCAACATTATGAAAACGAGGTATTGCATGATACGGGTTGGCACGCCCTGAGCTGCCGCGACGTTTGGCTCAAACAAGGTTAGCAACAATGGCCGCATCAGCAAATTACCAGCGATCAAAATCACCGCGCCCATGGAGTAAACGATCCAAAGATCGGTATTTCCGATCGCAAGGATATCTCCAAACAACCAATGCTCTAGCTCACTGCGGGTTTCTAATTTTGGGAGAATCGCAACACCTGCAGCAAATGCAGCTGTGTAGAGCACGGCTAGCGAGGTCCCTTCAGCAATCCGTTTTCCACGAGCAACTGCAACCGAACTCAAGCCCACCAATAACGCCGCGAACAACGCGCCGATAAACGCATTCCATTGGGAGAGATAGCCAGTGATCAAAATTCCCAATGCAATCCCTGGTAGCATCGTATGAGACAATGCAGAAACCGATAACGCATTTTTACGCAGCACCACAAAGCCACTGAAAAATCCATTGGTGAAACCGATGAATGCTGCCGCAGCCAGAGTGCGTTGGTAAAATGGACTGTTTAGAAGTTCCTCAAACATGACTATGGGTTTCTGAAACCGCGAACGTCTTCGCGATAAGTGACGGTGTTAAAACCGATCCCACAGGACCGAAGCCAACTTGCTGGGTATTAAGAACTAGGACTTCATCAAACAACAAAGATGCCGATCCTAAATCGTGATGAGAAGCGATGATCAAACGTCCTTCAGCCGCAAGTTTTGCTAAAAGATCTCCCAACAGGATAGACGCATTGCGATCCAGTCCCGTGAACGGTTCATCCAACAACAACACATGTGCCTCTTGCGCCAATGCCCTCGCAAGGAACGCGCGCTGCTGCTGACCTCCTGAAAGCTCACGAATCTGCCTATGCTGAAGATTCTTTAAATTCAGCGATTCCAAAGCTCTATCGACCGCCGCATGATCTTCGGCTGAAAACGCTCGCCACCAACTGGTCTGCGGATATCGACCCATCTCCACCATACCTCTAACGGTGATCGGAAAGGACCAATCAACTTCCTCGCGTTGCGGTAAATACGCAAACTCCCGCGACCACTTATTCACGGAAGTTCCACGCCACAAAATATTTCCTTCACGCCGCGAAACCAAACCCGCAATCGCTTTCAATAAAGTCGATTTCCCCGCCCCGTTAGGCCCCACCAATGCCACGCGATTTCCGCAAGAAGTCGCGAAAGAAACGCCATCAAGCGCCAAGATATCTCGATACGCCACCGTCAGCCCCTCAATCACTAATTCGTGATGATGGCTGTGATGTGCGCAACAGTCGTGATGGGTTTCTTTTTTCAAAATGATAGCTCCAAAAAATCATCGATGTTTCCCTTAGCATCGAACACCTGCGTGACGGTATTCTGCCCCTCTGCCTCGATCACCAATTTCGCAAATCCGTGTCGCCCACCAAGATCCGCCCAATCCACCTTCAAGTAGACCACCGGAGATTTCGGATCGATACTGATTTCTCCTGTGATCAAACCGCCTTGAACTGCATTTTGAGTTAAAACCGTATCGCCAGATTGGATCGAAGCCGATGCAGCGGACTCCGAGAGTGTGAGATGAAATCGGGCTGAAATCAGTATTTCCACTGGAGCAACGTTCAGCTGCGCTGGCACCGCTACAACCTGCTTTGATGTCAGCTGTGAGAATACGAAACCCGAGACAAGGATCGCTAATATAACCAAAGCCGTGCGTATCAACGGAGAGCCTCTCACGCAACTAATGTGCATTAATGAAATGGAGCTGCAAGCGTAGAGTTACCAAAGGTAGGGTCGCCACGCCGCTGG
>CAWUUP010000113.1:0-3918 GCA_963925255.1 uncultured Luteolibacter sp. | reverse complement strand
GAATAGTTTGCCCAGATACCACCTAGGACCGTTCCGACGAGTGAAAGGAATACAGTTAGACAGATGCACCCATAAACTACTTTAGTGAGAGATCGACGAAGCTCTTTATTTTCACCATCGAGATTCAGTCCACGAATGAGCACATATCCACAAGCAAGCATCGCAGAAAGCAATCCCGCAGAGTAACCAAGCGCAATGGTGATCACGTGGGTGGTGAGCCAGAAATTTGAGTCTAAGACAGCAACCAATGGATCCAAGTGATCCGCCGCATCTCCGACTTCATATCTTCTCGAAAGAATAATCAGAGCAGTTCCAAGAACCGGCGCCATACCAAGAGAAAATCGATTGCGATTCATCCACTCGATTAATAGCAAAATGATTACACCTGTCGTTCCAATGAAAATCACCGTATCATAGAGATTCCCAACAGGTGGTCGCTGCATGATAATACAGCGGATAACAATAGCGAGCACGCAGAGAGAGGCCGCGATTACGGTTGTACTTAAAGTTATCCAATAGAAACCTTTGGCAACAAGTGATTGACCTAATCCCCACATCGCAAGTGCACTGATAGTTCCTAAAAGAAACAGGACGAGTGCATTAAGGAAAAAGTCTCTCTTGAAATACTGTACCTCAAGGTCGATAAAATTGAGCTCGTCACGTGACTTCGCACGGGAATCAATTCTGTCTTTTAATTTCATAACGGCCTCACGGAATTCTTTTTCTCCAACCGTCAAATCATGAATAACAAGTTCCATGGATTTGATATCTTCGATAGCCATTTTCGGATCTTTCGCCTTAAGCGTCATCACCTCCATAATCGCATTGCCGGCTGATAACCAATTTTTCTCAGTGGAATTATCTGGTGGCAAGATGAACAGTCCGTATTTAGAAAAATTTGCCCCGTCCTCAATTTGTTGAAGCAGAGCCAATAAGCGCGGAGGAACTTGTCCCACATCAGTTTTCATTCGTTCTAGCTCAGGTAATAACTCAGGAGCTATGCTCATCATCACACTGAAAGCGCGACGTTGATCTGGTTGTCCATTTTTTCCTGTCCCTTCCAAGACAATGCCAGCTCGAGCAAAACTGAAGTAAGCTAGAAGAGATTCAAAATTTCTGATGTTGTATCCGAGATCGATGGTCTGCTGTTGTTCGGGATCACGCTTTTTTCTATCGATTAACTCATAAGATTGTGCGAGCTCCATCAATTTATCCCGACCCGATACAATTTCTTCGTAGCTGTAACGATCTCGCCGACCTTTCACATCAACTTCAATCGCTTCTAACACCTTAGAGTTATCAATCCGAAAAGTAGGTAACTTGATCGCAAGGTTCGGCCGAAAAACTGAATCCATCAGCCACTCAGTTGGTTTAATTTTATAAGCCACCCCTGCTTCGTCTTTAATCTTCATCGAACGCGCTCCGTGTAAACCGAGCATTTTAAATCCAGCCAGAGTTGAAAACGGCTTCACGCGTCCGCCATCCTGCACGGGCAATCTAGCGAGAAGATCAATCGTCTCCTTATCCCACGGTTTATAGCCTTCCACTCTCTGCACCTCGCCTTTCGGCATATTGTCGATGAACATGTTCGCAAACACAAACATCAGACCGAGGACAGCGAGAATCGCAAAGACCCAACTACCTACTTTAGATTTTTTTCCCATGATTCTTTCTTTTATTTGTGACGATTACTAAATGACCGACCAGTTTGGTTAAAAACGTGATGAGCATGCCGACTGCTACGATGTATAGGCTGTATTCCGGCCATTTGTCTGACGGGTTTTTTACCACTTCTAAAACCGTATACATGACATCCGTCGGCTTCGCATCTTTAGGACCGTAGCTGGCTTGGAAAAAGGTATATCCTTCGTAACGCATCGGCTCGTTCATTTCGATCCGCACTTTCGCCTCTTTGCCATTTTCAATGCGGCGGATATCGCTGATGAATTTTGCTGGGCGCGAAGTGCCGGGATGGAAATCTGCATGGAATTTATCAAGCTTCACTTGGAATGGCATCGGCCAAAGGCGCTTGCGCATATCAACTGTGAACGTCCGCTCTCCATCACGAACTGTGAATGGGTAAAAACTCGCACCGATCAGAATGAATGGCGCTGATTTATTTCCGTCTTCAAAAATGATCTGTCCATAAGCTCCGGGCATATCTCTCTCGGACTCTTTTTCTGGAGGAATACTCTGCAAGTAATAACCATCGGTGACGAGTTCACCATTAGTTTTAGGTATCTCAAACGCATTTACAGGCTGAGTATTTTTCAAATAACCAGAGACTTTTAAGGAAAAAGGCAATTCTTTAAAATCAAAGATTCGATGGCTTCCATCTTTTAAATCTGTTAGGTATTTACCGCGGATAATATGGAACTCGTTTCGATTTCCATCTGTCACCTCAGAAACTTCGATCACGTATTCAAAATAATCTTCTGCTATATCACTGACCTCACCTGGATAGATTGCCATATTTCCACGCTCTTCAAAGTGATGAGATACTCCCCCGCCTAAAAGCATAAATACGATACCGAAATGCGAGACAAGGTTTCCAATCTGCTTCGGTCCTTTACGAATCCGAATCACTCCACCAAGTATCATATTCACCAATAACAAGGCGCATACGTAATAGCCGCCGGGTAGAATAAGAGGTATTTTCTTGCCATTGATTTCGGGAATAAAAAAGAACGATTTCCAACTGAAATATTTATTCAGAGTTGCATGTAGTCCATGATCAATTTGTTCCAAGGTTGCAAACCATGTGAGCAGCAGAAGCAGAAGCAAAAGTGCCGTTGCGAGTTTGAATCCTGAGAGGAAATCATAGATGATGCGAAACAAAGATTTTCCTTGGCTCATTTCCTTAGCGTAAGTTTTATTATCCATTTGAGATTCCCTGAATCGAAGATCAATGACCTGTTATGCGTAATGTGCCGATGTAGTTACGGATAGAATGCTTTTCGGCATAAACCTCGTTTTTGGGTCCGACCATTTTGACCGTTAAAATTTGTCCATCCACCTCGGCAATCACTCCCGTCAGACCATAGTCTTGTTTTGCATCCGCTCCCATGCCAGCCCCGTATTCACCGCTTAGCTCAAGCCACACTCCCTCGGATCCAACGACGAGGATTTTTTCCATACCTCCAAATTCCTCATCACTCATTGCTTCACGACCAAATTGTCTTAGCCAGCGATTCGCATTATCTCTGACAGTGCCTGATGACAGGGAGACATAGACTTCGCCCTGACCGGACTCGCCGAAGCGGTAATTTAGTAAACGGAACTGCTTCGCTGGTAGCGCTACCCAGCTATTGGGAGCATTTCCCTCAACTGGACTTGGTTTGATATCACGAAATCTTTCATCGCTAGTTGCGAACATTTTCGGAGAAACATCTTTAGTAGTCTTCTTCCGCATTTCCTCAACCATCATGCGCTCTTTCGGCTTCTCGCAGCCAACTAGCCAGAGACAGATCATTGAGATAAAAATAGGAGAAGCTTTCATTTTTGGGGAGATAAACGCGGATCTTACTGCCCGCAAGTTCAATTCGATGACACTACGTTGATAAACTCCCACTTATTTCTAATTCATAGTTCTTTGACTTTCATATCCACAAAGGGTTTCCTGCCCACGTGGAAACGATCCAATATTTTAACCGACATACCCAAGAACAAGAAACCGAGCAGGTATATGGTGAATCCTTCCTTCGTTGGACCTACGGAAACCCTTTAGGAAAACTAGCACTCCACGCTCTAGTGAAACGCCATGGATTTTCGAAATGGTATGGAAAACGCATGTCAAACCCCGAATCAGCCAGCCGTGTGCTACCATTCATTGATAAATACGGGATGAATCCAGCTGATTTCCTTGATTCGCCCTCCACTTACCAAAGTTTCAACGAGTTTTTCTTCCGTAAACTCAAG
>CAWUUP010000112.1:0-2988 GCA_963925255.1 uncultured Luteolibacter sp. | reverse complement strand
AAGTAGTTTAATAAAAATAAGGAAAATCGACTATGAAAAACATTAAAAAGCTCCTGTTAGGCTCTGCAGCCTCATTAATATTAGTTGCTGGCGTTAGCCAAGCAGAAGTGCGCATTGGTATCGACATCGACATATCGGCATCGCGATTCAGGGTGCCGTCTTTGTTACGGGCTTTGGCGTTTTCCATGTAGGGGCGATAAATGTCCCAAGTGGTCTCGAGCTTTGCCATCCAGAAAGGTTGGATAGCGATTTCCTTTTGCGGAGCTTCGTCTGGCATGTGCTTTGGAGAAGCTGGATCGGAGCCGATTTTGAATTTGCCCGCAGGGATGGGGATCAAATCGATCTTAGAACCTTCGGCTAGGGGGATGTCTTGGGTGTAGGCTTCGAGCTTCGCTGCTTCCTCTTTTTGCTTGGCGAGAATGATTTCACGAATCGCCTTGGTGGTCGGTAGAAGTTGGGGATTTGGAAGCTCTTCCGCTCCGAGGACGAGGCTGGCGAGGAGGGGGATGAAAAGAAGTTGGCGTGTCATGGCTGGGAATACGTTGGAAGTGAGTAAAACTTGCGAGAATTTACACGGATTTTTGAGAGAACTTACCGATCAAGGATGCAAAATCCATTGGTTCGGCTTTATCCGCGTTGAGGATGGCGAGTTTCTGGAGGGCGAAGATTTCCGAAATGCCCTTTTGTGCGAGACCTATCATATCGGTCATCTGTGTAGCGGTGAATACCGCTTCTTCGCCTGAGCCTTGGACCTCTACGAATTCCAGCGACTCAGTCATGACGATATTGAAGTCGACGGTCGCGGCTTTGTCTTCGAGGTAGTTGAGATCCAGCACAGCGGTGTCCTCAAAAATCCCAGCAGAGACGGCTGCTACGAGTTTTTTGAGTGGAAAGTCTTTGATTTTTCCTTCGGCCAGCATGCGGTTGAACGCGATCGCGACTGCGACGCAGGCACCGGTCACCGATGCGGTGCGGGTTCCGCCATCGGCTTGGAGAACATCGCAATCGATCCAAATCGTACGTTGCCCGATTTTTTGGAGGTCTACCACCGCGCGCATGGAGCGACCGATGAGACGTTGGATTTCTGAAGAGCGTCCGTCGAGTTTTCCACGTGAGATATCGCGGGCTTTACGATCATGAGTGGAATAGGGGAGCATGGAGTATTCTGCGGTGAGCCAGCCACCGGAGACTTTTTGGTAACGCATCCAGCCGGGGATTCCTTCTTCAACCGTCGCGGAGCAGATCACGCGGGTGTCACCGAAGCAGACGAGCACTGAGCCGGTGGCATTTGGGGCGACATTTGGATAAAATGAAATAGGGCGGAGCTGGTCGGTAGCGCGTGCGTCGGGGCGAGTCATGTGCGCACCATGGGCGTCTGAAAATCAAAAATCAAACATCATCAATCATCAATCGTCATTCAAACCGAATGATCGAACGGCTCCTATGCCAGAATTGATTAACAATTGACGATTTTGGATTGACTGCGTTTCACTCCGTCCAAGTAGTTAGGACTTTGTCAGATTTTTAGGATTCGCAAGTGCTCATCCTGCTTTGTTGATTTTTGAAATAAGAAGGTCTGCGATCTCTTTATCGGATTTAACCCTCTTTTCTCGACGTGATCTGTTCTATTCTCTAACTAAGTGTTGGCGTATGGCTGGAATTGGATTTTTACAGAGTTTGGGAATTATTGCGATCTGTGCAGCAGTGATGGTGATGGCAGGGCGGATACTGCGTATGCCGGCTATTGTGGTCTATTTGCTCTGTGGAATTTTGATTGGTCCTATTTTCGGTTGGGTCGGTGTTGATGAAGGCTTGGAATTGGTCTCGGAGACGGGGATTGCGTTGTTGTTATTTCTGGTGGGGCTTGAGCTCAGTATTGGAAAAGTGCGCGATGTGGGGAAGGTGGCTTTGATCGCCGGATTTATACAGGTCGTTTTAACAGCTGGGCTGGGGTTCTTGTTGGCGAAGGCGATGGGATTCGGTCTAGCTCCGAGTTTGTTTTTAGCTGCGGCGCTGACGTTCAGTAGCACGGTGGTAGTGGTGAAGTTGTTAGAGGAAAAAGGCGAGTTTGAGAGTTTGTATGGACGGATCGGATTGGGGGTTTTGTTGGTGCAAGATGTGGTGGTGATTGTGCTGCTAACCTTTCTAGCGGGGTTTTCTGGGGATGCTCGCGGAGTAGATATTGCGGCGGTGGGGCAAGGTTTATTGAAGGCCTTTGCAGGTATGATGATTTTGTTAGTTGTGGCGTTGGTCGCCTCAAAGTATCTTCTGCCTAAGCCATTTAAATGGGCAGCGAGATCACCGGATGTGTTGCTGATTTGGGCACTTTCCTGGTGCTTTCTGATGGTTCTCGGGGCGCATTATTTTCATCTCTCCGTGGAGGTTGGGGCGTTTCTTGCGGGCATGAGTTTGGCACAACTTCCCTATAACGAAGACTTGCGACGGAGGGTGAATCCGTTAATGAACTTTTTCATCGCGGTGTTTTTCGTAACGCTTGGGATAAGAATGGATTTGGGCGGGGCGACGGATCGAATCGGCGAGGTTTTTGGGTTTTCTGCCTTCGTTTTACTGGTGAAGCCATTGTTGTTTCTCGGGATACTGGGTTGGTTGGGATATGGTCGTAAAACAGCTTTTCTAACGGGCGTCACCTTGGCACAAACCAGTGAATTCTCATTTATCTTAGCTGGGTTGGCGATGAGTAAGGGTTTGATCGGTGGGGAGATTCTGTTGGTTTCTGCATTGGTCGGTGTGGTGACGATAGCGGTCTCATCCTACATGATTATCTATAATCACGGGCTCTTCGCATGGGCGCTCAAAGGGGGGTTGTTGAGGTGGAAATTTCTAGATGGTAAACCGGAAGTCACGGATCGCATCGTGCATGCGGGTGAACATTTAGAAGGTCATATCATTGTGGTCGGGATGAATACTTTGGGTAGGTCTTTGGTACGGCGCTTGGTGGAGAAAGGCGAGGATGTGCTAGCCGTGGAT
>CAWUUP010000111.1:0-6580 GCA_963925255.1 uncultured Luteolibacter sp. | reverse complement strand
CTCTTCCAAACTCGCTCCGGTGTTGGCAATCAAACTGTATAGGGAGATCAAAACATCTGGTTTAGGAAAACGACGCTGCTTCGTATCGATGTCAAAACCTGCGACAACACCTTTCATCAGCGATTTCTGATCATCGCGATCCAAGATCGAAAACGATTTCGTAAAACCGATCTCTTCCGCGTGCCTGCGTAAAATCCGATTACAAATCGAGTGGAACGTTCCCGCCCATAGATCCGCAACATCACCCGCGACCAAGTCCTTAACCCGCTCCACCCTTTCACGAGCGGCTTTATTGGTGAACGTCAGCAGCAAAATATTACGCGCCTGCTCGCCTCTATCTAACAACCACGAAACCCGATACGTCAGCGTCCGCGTTTTTCCAGATCCCGCACCAGCGATCACCAACACCTTACCCGGCGCCGAGCTCACCGCACGAAACTGTTCCTCATTCAGAGCACGCTCATAATCAATCCCAGAAACCGAAGCTGATGCCTTGCGCTGAATTTTATATTCTCGTGCCATGATAAGACCTAGATCACCAGGATAACCTTATTCATGATTTGAAGATACATGTGCATGTGCTTCATCAAGACTCTCGCCCGCATCCACTCGACTGCTGAATGCAAAAAACTTTTGGAGTTCCTTTTTGATTACAGGCAGCAGAAGAAATACCCCTATCAAGTTAGGAAAACACATCGCCAGAAGAGCAGCATCCGAGAAATCGATTACGTTACCGGGTGCCATCGCTGCACCAATCACCACCACTATGCAAAATAACAACTTGTAGCCGATATCCACCTGCTTGGATTTTCCGAACAAAAATTTAGAAGCCTGCAAGCCGTAGTATGACCATGAAATTAGCGTGGAGAGCGCGAACAGAATTACTGCGACGGAAAGAACGTATTTGAACCATGGTATCACTGAGCTGAAAGATTCGGAAGTCATCGTAATGCCATCTTTACCGGTATCGAGATAGTCACCCGTGCAAATCACTACGAAGGCAGTCATCGAACAAATGATTACGGTATCAATGAACGGTTCCAACAATGCAACAATGCCCTCACTTGCCGCATATTTTGTTTTTGCAGCAGCATGAGCAATAGGTGCAGAACCAACTCCCGCTTCATTCGAAAACACTGCGCGGCGTATTCCGATCAACATCACTCCAACCGCTCCACCCGCGATAGCATGCCCGTCAAAGGCGCTTGAAAAAATCAGACTGATGGTTGGTAGGATTTTATCAAAATGTTCAAAGATTACGACGAGGCAGCCTACCACGTAGGTAATCGTCATAAATGGAACTAATTTTGAAGTTACCTGTGCAATCCGTGTAATCCCGCCAATGATAACAAGCCCCACAAGTATAGCTACAACCAATCCGAAGAGCCAGCGATTAGAATCCATAAAACTTCCCGCTCCACCCGTCACATTCACTAGTTGGGAGGTCGCTTGATTGATCTGATACATGTTTCCGCCACCCATTGCACCACCGATACATAGCACCGCAAAAATTACCGCCAAAGTTTTCCCCAATGGGCCAAGTCCACGCTCCGCTAGTCCCCGACTCAGATACAACATGGGTCCTCCCAATACTTTTCCGTTTTTGTCGATCTGACGATATTTAAGACCCAAGGTGCACTCCGCAAATTTCGTCGTCATACCCAGCAAGCCAAGAGCTATGATCCAGAACGTCGCGCCCGGCCCACCCATGTTGATCGCGATCGCAACTCCAGCGATGTTTCCCAATCCAACCGTTGCCGACACCGCCGATGCGAGTGCTTGGAAATGTGTGATTTCACCCGGATCATCACTTTTTGAGTATTTTCCGCGAACGGTTTTCAGAGCTAAACGAAAGGCGCGTAAGTTGATAAATTTGAAAAATAGCGTGAGGAAGAGAGCACTACCTCCCAGCCAGAGCAGAATAAAAGGAACCCCTAGAACCGGCTTCCCGTTTGCATCCTTCTCCTCGCTTGTGTAGATATTGTAAAATACGATAGTGTTTACCGCTTTCGTGGCAGGCTCAAAGAAGTCGTTAATTTTTTCATCGAATGTCTTCTCGTTCTCAACCGCTTGTCTCTCCGGTATTTGTTGCGCAGAAACTGGCTGGATCAAGATCCACATCATTGAGATGAGAACGATTAAGGATTTCTTAAACAAATCACTTGGCTTCATATCCCAATAAACTGGCAATCCGCATGCCAACCTGCAAGCCACAAAACCAATTTGATTCACACTTGCTCTTTTACTCACTAGAAAGCGACCCATGCCCCCAATTAAACTCCTCTTACTCACGCTCTTTCACGGACTACTGCTGTGCACAGCAGCATCCTCTGAACCCCTGAAAGTGATGACATGGAATATTAAATGGTTTCCCGGCGGATATCAGGAGGCTTCAAAATCCGAAAAAGCGGAACACATCAAATCTGCGAGTGAGATACTAAAAAAAGCCAAACCCGATATCTTCCTCGCACAGGAAATTTGTGACGAAAAATCATTCAAGGATCTCATAAAAAACAATCCGAACCTGAAGTTGCATATCGTCACCAAGTTTCTGGATTTTGATGGAAAAACGCCCGCGCCGCAGCAATGCGCCATCGCATCCAAACTCGAACTGCATTCCGGATGGCAGGAGTCTTTCAAACCATTTAGAAAGGTGCCCAGCTTGCAACGCGGCTTTGCTTTCGCCGCTCTCAAGCATCCAGATGGAGGCTTAATTATGGTTTATTGTATCCACCTAAAAAGTAATCGCGGCAGCGAAACACCCGAAGGCGCGAAAAAAATCGCCGCTACTCGTGCTGAATCGGTTCGCCAGATCATTGCACATAAGAATGCAATGGCCCGAAAATTCTCAGACCAAAAAATACTTGGTTGGGTCATCGGTGGAGATTTTAATAGCAATCACGATGGACAATTCCCCCTTTGCACCGCCATTCAAGATATCACTAAAGCTGGCTTCCATAACAGTTGGAGCACCACCCCACAGGCAACCCGTTTGACATGGCGCAACAACCCTCATTTCAATGATTTTAAACCCACTACCTTCGATTATATTTTTACTTCTGGATTCGCCAAAAACCAAGCCACACTTTTTCCAAACGTTTCACTGAAAGTTTCTGACCACGCGCCAGTGATACTTGGGTTGAGTGTTCCCTGAAACTTCATATTTTGGTAGGCGCCATCGCCGAGGGCGCCCTACCTAAATTACTAACCGAAACTTTTCTTCAACCAGTAGTCGATTCGATCTACAATAAGGCCATAGGTCTCATCATCAAACGAGTGTCCAGCTCCAGGAATCTCGATGAATTTTTTATCGCAACGCGCAGCTTCAAAAGCCTGCTTACTATCTTCGATCGGAACCACATCATCCGCTGTTCCGTGGATAAGCAACCAAGGGCAATCGACCTTAGCCGCATCTGACAAAACACTACCAATTTCTTTGAGATCATTCACATAACTCTCAGATAGCGGACAATCCTCTTCATCCCACATAAAACCTTTTCCCGGCACTACATCGCCAAACTCGCGCTCGACAAAACCTGCCGTGTCCACCATCCCAGCAAGTGAAATCAGGCACTGAATCGCCATCCCTCGCGACGCCGTTTTTACACCCACCGCCGAACCCATGCTGTGACCGATGTAAGCGATCCTCTTTTCCTGCGGTACCATATTTAAAATTGACCACAAATCATCCACCTCTTTGGTGATATTTGAATCTTCAAACTTTCCCTGAGAATCGCCATTTCCAGAAAAGGAAAACCGTATGCAGGGCCAACCTTTTTTAGCCAAACCTTCCGCAATCGCCACGAGCAACGGTCTATCTTTATTACCCGTCACGCCATGTCCCAATACAATCATCGCACCCAAATAATTTCCGTGATGAAAAGCTACATCTAGGCGCTCACCTACACTGTTGAAAATTTGACTACTGGTTTCCATGATTTAGAGATTTTGTCCGTTTCTTCCTGGAAAAGTTAGTTCTGCGACAACGGATTTATCTAACTCTCCCAAACCGAGTTCCATGAGTTTCCGATACTGAGCTTCGGTCGCACGCGAGAGCGGTGTATCCACGCCGACGGCATTCGCAATTGTGTTGGCAATCCCGCTGTCCTTCGCTGCGTGCGATGCGGAAAAATAACAATCATGCTCGCGCGCGACCATATCGTCACAGTCCGTTTCCAAAACGCGAGAGTTGGCACCCGTTTGAGAGAAAATTTCTCTGAGTAAATCTAAATCCAAACCTAAAGCAGCTCCCAATCCAAGCCCTTCCGCAAGACCTGCTGTATTAATATTCATCACCATATTGACCAGCGCCTTGATCCGTGCTGCGTTCTCAACTGGGCCTACATAGCGTAGTGAGATCGACATATCTTTAAGTAACGCTTCATGCGCTTTGAACGTCTCTTCTTCCCCGCCAATCATCAGATACAGACTGCCCTGACGTGCTTGCGTGATCGACGACGCCATGCTCGCCGCCAAGGTTTTCGCACCCACCTTCGCTGCTGCCTGCGCCGCTTTCATGTGCGCTTCCGGACTCACCGTTGCGCAGTGAATGAATGTTTTTCCCGCAGCGCCTTTTAATAGCGAATGATCGCCAAAAAAAATCTCCTCCATCGCCGCATCATCGGTCACTACCGTGAAAATGACATCCGCTGCCGCCGTGACATCTGCCAGACAAGTCATCGCCTTCGCTCCAAGTTCCTCAGCCATGGACTCTGCAACCTGATGGAAATGATCAAAGATCGCAGCGACCTCATATTCCATATCCGTCAAACGGCGCGCCATGTTCGCACCCATACGCCCAACCCCCACAAATCCTACTCTCGGTTTATTCATCGTTATGAAAATTCCTCAAAAGCAAAGGTCTCGCAACTTCAAAAGCCACTTCTTGAAATCTAACTGATATCCAAAGACATCTCCGCCAATCCCTCCACCGCAGACACAGAATCTACCTGACACAATCTCTGACGTAAATCTTTCGCTCCCGGAAACCCTTTGCAGTAGGCCATCAAACGACCGCGCATTGCAGTTAATGTTTGGCGTTCATTTCCATATCTGTTGCTCTCAACAGCCATACGACAATGTCGCAGGATCAGCTCCCACCTTTCATTTAGCGGCACAACTTCCATCACGTTGCCAGTTTCTAAAAAATACTTCGCCTCACGAAATACCCATGGATTCTGCATCGCAGCTCGTCCGATCATGACACCACTGACCGCAGTCTCACGCTTACGTCTAGCTAAATCCTCACCGCACGAAATATCGCCGTTGCCAATCACAGGAATGGTCACGGCACGTGCTACGGCGTCAATCGTATCCCAATCGGCTTCTCCAGAATATCCCTGGGCTCGGGTTCGACCGTGCACCGCAATCGCTTGCATCCCACAATCTTCCAAAGTCTTCGCCACTTCCACCGCGTTCACCGAATCCGCATCCCAGCCGATCCGAATTTTCGCGGTCACCGGCACATCCATTCCTACCGCTTTCGCCACTCCCTGCGCCACACTCGCCAGCAGCGGACAATCCCGCAGCAGTGACGATCCACCATTTCGTGAAACCACTTTGTTCACCGGACAACCGAAATTGATATCAATGAAATCCGGAATCCTTCCCGCTAGCCCTTTGTCGATAATCTTCCGCGCCGCCTCTCCCATGCGCTCGCCATCCGCGCCAAATAGCTGCACTCCCACCGGCCGCTGCCCTTCATCAAATTCGGTGTATTTACGCGTTCTATCATCCGCCTGCATAATCCCCTCAGCACTGACAAACTCCGTGACCATCACATCAGCGCCCATTTCTTTGCAGATCCTCCGGAATATTAAATCCGTCACCCCCGCCATCGGCGCGAGATATAAAGGGAATTTTCCGTCTGAAAACCAGTGAAGCACGTCGGAACTCTAGCACCCTAGTCAATCTCTTTGTAAATCCATACTCACTTCCGCTTGCATGCGACCCGCTTCTCATCTACCGACAGCTCACCCTTATGAGCAATTACCGCGTCCTCGTCTCTGATCCCATTTCCGAAAAAGGTGTAGAAGCTCTGCGCTCCACTCCTAACATTTCCGTCGATGTCATAACCGGCCTCGCTCCCGATGAACTGAAAAAAATTATCGGTGAATACCACGGCCTCGTCGTGCGCTCACAAACGAAAGTAACTCGTGACATACTTGCTGCGGCAACCAATCTCAAAGCCATCGGACGCGCTGGTGTAGGCGTGGACAACATCGATCGTGAAGCTGCTACCGACCATGGCGTCATCGTGATGAATACGCCCTCGGGAAACACCATCTCCACCGCCGAGCACGCCTTCACTCTCATGCTCTCCACAGCACGAAACATCGGTCCAGCGCACGCAGGTGTTTTGGCCGGAGATTTCGCCGCCGCCCGCAAAGCTTTTCAAGGCATTGAGCTCAATGGAAAGCGCCTTGCTGTTATCGGCATGGGCCGCATTGGCACGGAGTTCACCAAGCGCGCACAAGCCTTCAACATGGATGTCGTCGCCTACGATCCATTCCTAACAGAATCCCGCGCTCGTGAGCTCAAAGTCACCCTCGCAGAATCACCAGACATAGCCCTCACCGGG
>CAWUUP010000110.1:0-5233 GCA_963925255.1 uncultured Luteolibacter sp. | reverse complement strand
AAGACCGATGAACAAACACTTTCCACTTTACTCGGCATCCATCCAATCATTGAGGAAATTCTCGAATACCGTGAGGCAGCTAAACTGAAGTCCACTTACCTCGATGCATTACCGCACCACATCGCTCCGGAGACGGGTCGCGTTCACACGCATTTCCATCAACTTGTCGCCGGAACGGGCAGACTCGCCTCTTCCGATCCCAACTTACAAAACATTCCTGTGCGTTCCGCCGCAGGCAGAAAAATCCGCCAAGCATTTGTGCCGCGCGATTCTCAGACTTCGAAGTTTCAATACCAACTCCTATCCTGCGATTACTCTCAGATCGAACTACGCGTGATGGCTGCACTTGCCTGCGATCCGACAATGATCACCGCTTTCCAAGACGGCGTTGATATTCACACCATTACCGCAGCGAAAGTTCACGGGGTGACTCCTGAAGAAGTGACGCGTGAAATGCGCTCTGGTGCGAAAATGGTAAACTTTGGAATTATTTACGGTATTTCCGCCTTTGGGCTATCTCAGCGCCTAGCGATTCCCCGTAACGAAGCGGCGGAAATTATCGATGCGTATTTCCGCGAGTATCCAGCGATCAAGGAATACATGGACCGCACCATCGCTGAGTCGCGTGAAAAAGGCTACGCCGAAACCCTTTCAGGCCGCCGCCGTCATTATCCCGATCTCAATTCTGGAAACGCCGGTCTACGCCAAAACGCCGAACGCGCTGCGATCAATATGCCGATCCAAGGCACTTCCGCAGATATGATCAAAATTGCAATGATACGCATCGACGATCTTCTGCGCAAAAAACCTTACCAAACCAAGATGCTTCTCCAAGTTCACGACGAACTTGTATTCGACCTCCATCCGGACGAAGAATCGGAACTCGTTCCCAAAATCATACACATCATGGAGACCTCCCTTCCGCTCCCGCATGGTGTTCCCATTTTGGTTGAAAAAGGCACCGGAAAAAACTGGCTAGCAGCTCATTGAGTCTAAAAATGTGAATAATCCTTGAAGTATCGCATAAATAGCAGTTTTGGGCGATTTCCTGGCTAAAAACGGTCTTTTTTACTTTCGAATATTTATTCGTATAATAAACCTAAGATATTCGTTTTTTAGACGTTTCCACCTTAGTGTTTTCTGCTGGTATTCCAGTAAGCGATACATATTTTTACGCACAGCCGCACAAACATACCCATGAGTCTACACGTCCAACTGAGCCCCGAAGCTCTTGAAAACCTTCGCAGACAAAAAAGGAACTCCACGATTTCATCGATCTTGGTCTCCGTGCTTACCATTACAGTGATCTTTCTGATCATGGGTATTTTCATGCTCGATCTGAACATTAAAGAGTCCCCAACGATTGTGACCTATGAGTCGTCCACTCAAGTGGATGACACGATTCAGGAAAAAAAGGTCAATACTCAGGTGATGAAAAAGCCATCAGCCCCATCTAGCTCGATGACGAAGGTCATTGCAGCTAGCTCGAATTCTCCCGTTTCTATTCCTGTCCCAGATGTCGACGTCACGACTCCAAGTATGGATTTCGGTGATGGAGCCGATTTCGGTGGTGGTTGGGGTAGTGCAGGTGATTTTGGCTCCGGAGGAGGCTTTAAGGCCATTCCTACCGCCATGCGCCAGCGCTGCGATCCACAAGATCGTATGAATCGCCTTAAAGAATCAGGCGGCACAGCGAAATGCGAAGATGCTGTTGTTAACGCACTAGATTTCCTTCAGAAAACCCAAAACGCCGATGGTAGCTGGGATCCGAGCCACCCAGTCGCGATGACAGGTTTGGCTCTTCTTGCTTACCTCGGACATTGCGAGACTCCTCAATCGAAAAAATATGGTGATACCGTTTTGAAAGCGATCACCTACTTAGTTAACAACGCGATTCAGAATAAAGACGGTAGACTGACTAATAAGCCGGCTGATTCTAACCAGTGGGTGTATGACCACGGTATCGCAACCTACGCACTTGCTGAATCTTATACCTTCTGTAGTAAACTGAATATTGATATTCCAGACCTCAAGAAAGTAACTAAGGAAGCGGGCGAAATAGTCATGGAAGGTCAAGCTCCGAGCGGTAGTTGGCTATATAAATATAGTCAGTCCAAAATCAATGGTGATAACTCAGTCGGATTCTGGCAAATCCAAGCCATGAAGGCCTGTAAACATACAGGTCTCTGGAAAGACAGCGAGTTTAAAAAACATTCTAGACTTGCTCTCGAATGGCTTGAGAAAGTCCAAGGTCCCGATGGTGCTATTGGATATCGTAATGATCCAACTAAGAGTTCTGGTCTGACAGGTGGCGGTGTTCTCGCCTTTCAAATGTGGGATGATAGCAATAACAAAGCTGTCAAAAAAGGTGTCAAATGGATTAATGAAAACGCCAAGTTCGACTTTCCTGGCCTGAATTCAAATCTCTACTATCACTACTATTTCATGCAAGCGATGATGAACTACGGGGGTAAAGAATGGGATCAATATAACGATTTAGTTAGAGATCCGCTTATCAAAGCTCAGAATCCGAATGGTTCATGGAGTCAACAAGTCAAACACGGCCCAATCAATGATCACATGGCGACTTGCTTGGCTACCATGATGCTGGAGGTCTACTATCGCTTCCTTCCAAGTAGCGTAAAATAAGATTTTAAGAATCACACTTCAAAAACAAATCTCCAACTTGTCCAACGAGTTGGAGATTTTTTGTGGAAGTCTTTGACTCGAGATGATCAATAAACGTCTCGTAAGTAACGCTTATCTTTCTTGAGCTGTGAAAAGTAAGCGGCGGCGGCTTCGTCCGAGAGTTTTCCGTGGTCTTTTGCTATACTGAGTAAAGCGGCATCGACATCTTTAGCCATACGCGATGCGTCACCACATACATAGAATGCGGCGCCTTCTTCTAACCACTTCCATATTTCAGCCCCCTGCTGGAGCATCAGATTCTGAACGTAGATCTTTTCTTTCTGGTCACGCGACCAAGCAAGATCCATACGTGAAAGTGTGCCGTCTTTTTGGAAAGCCTCGAGCTCGTCTTTGTAAAGAAAATCAGTTTTTTCGTAAGGGTTGCCAAAAAACAACCAGTTTTTACCTTTAGCTCCGGCAGCTTTACGATCTTCTAGAAAGGCGCGGAAAGGCGCAATTCCAGTTCCAGGACCAACCATGATTACAGGTATAGTGCCATCGGATGGTAGGCGGAAAGCTGGGTTGTGATGCACGTAAACCCCTGGCTTTGAGTTGGCATTTAAGCGATCACTCAAATAGGTAGAACAGATACCGCTGCGTTCTCTGCCATGACTGTCGTAACGGACGATACCAACGCAAAGATGAACTTCACCTGGATGCACTTTCGGACTCGAAGCGATGGAATAAAGCCGCGGTTGAAGCTTCTTTAAGACTGAGACGAAATCTTCACCATCGCTGAAGTCAGCAGGGAAATTAATCACAAGATCGATAAGATCTCTACCCCAGCAAAATTTTTCCCATTCCTTTTTATCGTCAGCCAAAACCAGTGAGCGGAGGTATGGAGATCCGCTGCGTTTCTGCCATTTTTCAATCAGAGCTTTGTTGATATTTCCGATATCATAGTGACGGATGAGAGCCTCCCGGAGGCTAACTTCTTCGCCCGTAGAGGTGGGCACTTCCCCCGCCTTGAAAGGCAAAGCGGCGATGATTTCATCGGCCACGCTTTCTGGATTCTCTGGATAAACGCCCAGTGCGTCCCCGACTTCATAGGAAAGCTCTGATCCTTGCAGGGAGATTTCTATGTGGTGGGTTTGCTTGGAGCCTATTCCGTTGAGATTGAAATTATTGAGAACGGAAGATGGGAAAGGGTTCTTTTTCGAGTATCCAGCGTCTTCGATTTCATCAGATACGCTTTTACTTGAGATCGTGGTAGATGCATTCGGCGCAAGAACAGCGATGACTCCTTTTGACCAATCAGCATAAGGTTGATCCACATCCACGTCCACATCCACTCTTGGGTAGATACGATTTGCGCCCAGAGCTTCCAACCGTAGGTCGAAATCAGTCCCGCACTGGCAGAAATCTGGATAAGAGCTATCACCTAAAGACAGCACCGAGAAATTAACTCCTTCTAAACGTGGCGCGGCATCGCTCATAAGCCAAGTGTGTAGCTCCAATGCGGTGTCGGGTGGTTCGCCATCACCATAAGTAGAAGTGATGACTAAGAGGTTTTTTTCCTTTGCGAGAAGCTCTTTATCATAGCTTCCCATGTCTTGAATGTTTGGCTCGAAATTCCCCTTCTTCAGGGTTTTAACGAGTTTTTTAGCCAGGCCTTCAGCAGTGCCAGTTTGGGATCCGAATAGAACGGTCACAGGAACGGCAGGACCGCTAGGCAGTGAAGCTACGGTTGCTTGTGAAAGAATGTTCCCCAGGAACTCACTTAGCCACTGGCGTTGTTCGGGGGTAAACGGTGCGTTTTCTGGTATCTGGATCGATGAGGCCATTTTTTCTCTATCAGGCGATGTTTGCCTGCGGCGGAACTTGCGCACAGGATGACTATCTTTCAAGTATTGATCTTCGTAATTTCAACGAATTTTCAGCTTTTCCAGTTGAGGGCTCCTTTTTTAAGGGCGTAGACGTAAGCGATGGCCAGCACACCTGCGAACCCGGCCATGCTGGCGAGGACAGTAGGTCCGTGATGTTGAGCGAGGTCACGGAACTGGACCGCCCATGGATACATGAAGACAACTTCGATATCGAAGATGACAAACAACATCGCCACGAGGTAAAATTTAACGGAGAAACGCGGGGCTCCATCGCCGATGGGTAACATACCGCATTCGTATGCGGAATCTTTGATTGAGTTGCGCCGGCCTGAACGACCGAACACCACACTGAGTATAAGCGTTGTGACAGCAAATCCGCAGGCAATAATGACTTGGAATAAAACGGGAAGATAATTTTCAGGCATACAAAGAAGCGTGGAAGAATTTCGCTGGGGATATCTAAGCTCTGAATTGAGCCTTGGGTAGAAAAAAACCCGTGTCTTTTTAGACACGGGTTTCGTCAGTAAATATAAAGGTAATTAAGCGTCTGCTTGAGCGGCTTCAGCTGCTTCTTGGGCGGCTGCATATGCACTGGATGCTTCATGAACGCGTGCAGTTCCCTTGTATTCCTTACCAAGCTTTTCCACGAGGCCACGGTTAACAAGATTCTGCAGTTTCTCGTAAGAACGAAGGCGAAGCATTTCTTCGCCGCCGCTTAC
>CAWUUP010000109.1:0-3514 GCA_963925255.1 uncultured Luteolibacter sp. | reverse complement strand
CGAGATCTTTTCCTTTAACAGCTGCACGCAGACCGACACCGTGAATTTCAAGATCTTTGGAGAATCCAGTGGAAACGCCGGTGATCATGTTGTTGACGATACTGCGAACTGTGCCGTGAAGGGCACGTTGTTCGCGTTGCTCGGTAGCGCGTGAGACGACAACCGTGCCGCCTTCAGATTTGAGCGAGATTCCTGCAGGAACCGCGAAGTCGAGTTTGCCTTTAGGGCCTTCGACAAGGACGGTGTTGCCTTCAACTTTGACGGCAACCTTTTCAGGAAGAGAGATTGGTTTGAGTCCGACTCGTGACATAATAGTTAATAGTTCGAGTTTTAGGATTACCAGATATTGGCAAGGATTTCTCCGCCGAGTTTCTGACGTTTTGCGGATGCACCGGACATGACGCCTTTCGAGGTCGAAAGGATAGAGATGCCGAGGCCGGACAGGACGCGTGGGATTTCCTGAGAACCGACGTATTGGCGGCGACCAGGTTTTGAGACGCGTTTGAGATCAGTGAGGACTGGGCGGCCATCGACAAACTTCGGGCTGAGTTTGAGCTCAGTGCGTTCGCCAGTGACGACTTCGTATTTCCATAAGTATCCCTCTTGTTTAAGAATCTCGGCGATGTCTGCCTTGATTTTGGAGTAAGGGGCGGTGAATTCTTCGTTACCTGCACGAGCCGCGTTTTTGAAGCGGGTGAGGAAGTCGGAGATAGGGTCTGTGAGAACTGCCATAATATGGGTTTCCTTTAAAATCTAATGGGGTTATGCGGTGGCAAGATCAGCTTCTTCAGCTTTCTTAATGTCGCGGAATGGCATACCGAGCTCGATGAGAAGTTCGCGGCCTTCTGCGTCGGTGTTAGCGGAAGTCACGAAGATCAAGTCGAAGCCGATCTGGCGTTTGACTTGGTCGATTTCGATTTCCGGGAAGATTGTTTGATCGGAAATACCGCAGGCATAGTTGCCACGTCCATCGAAGGATTTTGAGGAAATCCCGCGGAAGTCGCGAATGTTAGGAGCGGTGATGTTGATGAAGCGATGGAGGAATTCCCACATCTGAGTGCCGCGGAGAGTTACGCGTGCGCCGAGAGCTTCACCCTCACGGAGTTTGAAGTTAGCGACAGCCTTTTTCGAGAAAGTGATCGAAGGCTTTTGGCCGGTGATTTTCGAAATCTCTGTGACGGCATCATCAACTGCAACCTTACGGTCTGGAGCTTTGCCCATGCAGGAGGTGACGACGATTTTTTCAAGTTTAGGGACTTGATGCGGATTGGTGTAACCGAGCTTGGATTTCAAGTTCGGCACAACCTTGTCTTTGTAGTGTTGCAGTAGTGCTGGTGTACTCATTTTGTTTTAGCGGGTCAGCGCGTGGTTTGTGTTAACGCTTAAGCGCGGGCGGCCTCCTTGCGGTGGCTTAGCCCAGTTTCTTTACATTGGAAATATGGACGGGTGCATTGATGGTTTTGATACCGCCATCTGGATCCGCTTCGGAACGACGAACTGCCTTTTTGACAGTGCGACCACCTTCGACAACAACTTGGCCTTTTACGGCGTTGATACTAAGGACGGTGCCTTGTTTGCCTTTGTGGTTACCGGAGATGATTTCGACTTGGTCGCCTTTTTTGACGTGTGTCTTGATGCTGCTCATGAAAGTAGGAACGTTGGAATTAGATTAGAGAACCTCGGGTGCGAGGGAGACGATCTTCATGAATTGTTTTTCACGAAGTTCACGAGCCACTGGTCCGAAGATACGAGTGCCGCGTGGGTTGTTGTCTTTGTCAATGATGACAATAGCATTGGAATCGAAGCGAAGAATCGAGCCATCAGGACGACGGACAGGAAATGCGGTGCGAACGACGACTGCTTTCACAACGCTGCCTTTTTTGACGGAGGCGGTTGGAATGGAATCGCGGATGTGAGCGGTGATGATGTCACCGATACGGGCGGAGCGGCTGCGTTTGCCGAGAACTCCGATCATTTTTGCTGTGCGTGCACCGGTGTTATCAGCAACGGAGAGCTTGGTTTCCATCTGGATCATAATTTAATTGGGTAAAAGCTAAAAACTGAAAATCTGAAATGCTGAAATGAATAAGCTATTAATTGAAAGATTTCAGATCTTTAGCGTTTCAGCGTTTATTTGTTAGTGAGTGAGAATTTCTGCAAGTGCCCAACGCTTAAGTTTGGATACAGGCTTGGTTTCGATGATACGAACGCGGTCACCGATGGCGGCCTCGCTTTTTTCGTCATGCACGTAGTATTTCTTGGAGCGCTTGACGATCTTGTTGAATTTCGGGTGAGGAACGCGGGCAACGTGTTCGACGACGATAGTTTTTTCCATTTTGTTAGAAATAACGACACCAACGCGAGTTTTGCGTTTGTGAACTGCCGTTGTGGCTTCCTGGGATGATTCGCTCATAATGATGGATCGGTTGAAATTGATAGGCGGTTAGCTAACAGCTTATGCTTTCTCGGTAGTGATAGTAAGGATTTGTGCGATCTCACGACGCAATTGTTTGAAGCGAGCTGGGTTTTCAAGAGTTCCAGCTGCACGTTGGAGGCGCAGGTTCATGGATTCTTGTTTGAGATCACGAAGGCGTTTGAGGCGCTCGTCAGCTGAGAGTTCGCGGATGTCTTTGGCTTTAGAAGTGGCCATGGTATTTATCAGTTTAAAAGTTATTGGTGCGGATTACGAGTCACGAGACGGGTGCGGAAACCGAGCTTGTAAGAAGCAAGGCGCATCGCTTCGCGTGCGGAGGATTCTGGAACGCCGGCAACTTCGAAAAGCATGTTACCAGGGCGGATAACGGCTACCCAGGTATCAACGGCGCCTTTACCTTTACCCATCCGTGTTTCAGGGGGACGGCGGGTGATGGATTTGTGAGGGAAAATCCGGATAAAGACTTTGCCTTTACGTTTCAGCGAACGGTTGATCGCAACACGGCAGGCTTCGATCTGGCGGGTGGTGAGCCAACCGCGCTCGAGAGTTTGGAGTCCGAAGTCACCGAAGGCGACAGTAGTTCCGGTCTGGGCATTACCGGCGCGTGATCCGCGGTGACTTTTGCGGAACTTGGTTCTTTTGGGCATCAAAGGCATGGCTTATTTCTCCTTGTGAAAGTTATGTTTAAATTGATTGCTTGTTAGGCTTTAGATTATTTAGCTGCAGGTGCTGCGCCTTGTGAGCTGTTATCAGGACGTCCACCACCTTGGCGACGGTCACCACCACGGTCACCGCGATTATTGTTGCGGTTACCGCGATCTCCGCGGTCGTTGCGGTCAGGAGCTTGACGTCCGTCGTCTTCTTTTTTGTTGACCCAGCATTTCACTCCGATGATTCCGTAAACGGTGCGAGCTTCTGCGAAGCCGTAGTCGAGAGGAACGCGGAGAGTTTGGAGAGGCACTTTGCCTTCGCGATAGCTTTCTGCACGGGCGATGTCAGCGCCACCGAGACGGCCTGCGCAACGAACGCGAATTCCTTCTGCACCAAATTCCATGGCGGTCTGAATGGAGCGTTTCATGG
>CAWUUP010000108.1:0-2680 GCA_963925255.1 uncultured Luteolibacter sp. | reverse complement strand
CACCCAAAACAAAAGAAGCCGGTTGGACATCGTCTTGCTCTTGCGGCACGTGCTTTGGTTTACGGTGATAAAATCGAATATTCTGGTCCGCTCTATGATTCGATGAAAGTGAATGGTGATGCCATTGAGCTTAGCTTCAAGCATGTCGGCGGTGGACTCGTTGCGAAAGATGGCGATCTGAAAGGGTTTACCATCGCAGGTGAAGACGGAACCTTCGTTATAGCGAAGGCCGTGATTCAAGGCGATAAAGTCGTGGTCTCTGCGGATGAAGTGAAAGCTCCAAAAGCAGCGCGTTACGGTTGGATCAATGTTCCGGATGTGAACCTGTTCAATAAAGATGAATTGCCTGCATCGCCTTTCAGAACGGATGTGCCGTGATTCTTATAGAAGCTTAACACTAGCTATTTAGTTAATCTTAAATGTGTTCATCCTTCACGGGCGGATTGTGTCAATGGGGACAACAACTTTAAGCCATGCGAGGCAATCGGCATAACTTATCTAATTGTATTGGAGCTGTATACGCGGTGCCTAAACATCTAAGGTTCTTTTAGGAATAAATGAATATATACTACACCTCCTATTGATTTTCATGGTCCATATTATTCTGGGATACCTCAGTATGACCGTTCAAAAACTCGGCATGACCGAAAAGGATTGGCTTCGTTCGAATCTAATAGGGGATGTTGCCCACGTGGATGGGGATCTGCGTGTTTACTGATCTAATGGTGCCTATTAGTAATTTAGACGGCGAAGCTAGTGAAGGTGTAAAAAACTAGGTTTGGCATCACAAAAACTATCACCGTGGTTAGATAAATTTTATCAAACCGCAAAGAAATCAAAGAGCACACAGTATCGGGACTTTAATGTATAATCTCATTGTGATCTTTGCTCACTTTTACTTCACGTTTTTTCGTCCAAAATGAAACGCTACGCTATATTTTGAGCTTCGCTAAACGCTGGGGCTTTTGAGGTTAATATTCTTAATTTCTAAACCCAGCCAAAACTTAGTTCAGCGATCTCTCAAAATCTCGTTATGATCTCCCATGAGGAGATTCTTGGGTTTGATCGGGGTATCGGAATAACCAAAAGCCATGATCGCGACGCGTTCGCCTTTTTTGATGAGGTGGGCGGCGCCGCCGTTAATGAGAATTTTACCAGTGTTGGGTGGGCCTTCGAGAACGTAGGTTTCGAGTCGAGCTCCGGTGGTAATCGAGGCAACGAGAACTTTCTCGCCAGGCCATAAATCGGCGGCGTCCATGAGGTCGCGAGGGATCTCGATACTGCCCTCATACTCCACATCCGCCTCAGAGATGACAGCGCGGTGGAGTTTAGATTTGAGGACCTCGCGGACCCAGGATTGGGATTCTACCTTACGGAACATTTGTGTGTGGAACGAACACCGTGATTGGAGCACGGTCAAGGTGAAAGAGGGTGGTGAAAGAGAGAGGGATTGGGAGAATTGGAAATTGAGAGAATGCGAGTCTGGAGACTCGCGGTCCTATTTACTGCAAATACTGAAACCGGATGGCGGAGAGACAGAAAAGCGTGGCGGTTTCGACGCGGAGGACGAGATCTCCTAGAGTGACGGGGATGAAGCCGGCGGCTAGAGCGACTTCGGTTTCTTGAGGGGTGAAATCACCTTCGGGTCCGATCAGGATGGTTACGGATTCGATTTCTGGATGCGCGGCGAGGGTTTCACGGAAATTTTGTGGATTCTCGGCTAGGGAAGCGATGATTTTCAGCTCCGATGGGTCAGGGGATTTGATCCAAGCGTCGAAGCTGATGGGTTCTGCGATGACCGGTATCGTAAACTGGGCGCATTGCTTGCAGGCTTCCAGAGAGGTGCGGCGCCATTTCTCGGCTTTCTCATCGCCGGGTGAGACGATGGTGTTGCGGGTGACGAGAGGTTGGATTTTTGAAACCCCAAGCTCGACGGATTTTTGGACGATCCAATCCATGTTTTTGCCTTTGGGGATCGCCTGGGCGAGAGTGATTTCTGGAAGTGGGGTGGGTTTGGATTCGGCAATCTCGAGCATCAGGTCGATGCGTTGTTTGGAGACGGAGAGTACACGTGCCTCAGTGAAGTTTCCAAGTCCATCGAACACGGTGATCCATGCGCCGGATTGGATGCGAAGGACTTGAGCTAGGTGTTTCGCTTCATCGCCTTCGAGGAAAGGGGATTCATTCCAGTTGTTAGGAGCAAGGTAGAAGCGAGGCATAAAGTTTAAACCTCAAGGAAGAGGTGTGGGGCTGCGGCGGAGTTCAAGACGGCGACCCCCGACTTATCGGGGTAAGCGAAAGATCGCCGCTACAGTTTCAAAAACGTTTCTAGGATTTGTTTACCGTTCTCGGTGAGGATGGATTCGGGGTGGAACTGGACGCCATGGACGGGATGTTCTTTGTGGCGGAGTCCCATGATTTCGTTTTCTGCGGTCCATGCGGTGATTTCTAAGCAATCAGGTAAAGTCTCGCGTTTGACGATGAGTGAGTGGTAGCGGGTGGCTTCAAAAGGATTAGGTAAGCCCGCGAATACGCTGCTGCCGTTGTGATGAATGGGTGAGGTTTTACCATGCATTAAACGATCTGCGCGGACGACATCGCCGCCATATACTTGACCGATGGATTGGTGGCCAAGGCAAACGCCGAGGATAGGAGTGGACGGGCCGAATTCGCGTATGAG
>CAWUUP010000107.1:0-5963 GCA_963925255.1 uncultured Luteolibacter sp. | reverse complement strand
TCGCTCAATAAAGAAAAAGATTTTAAAGGTTACAAAGCTAGCCTCGAGTTTTTAAAGAAAAACTTAGATTTCAGAGATCGCACCTACCCGTATTATTACGAGTATTACATGTCTCAGGCTCTGTTTCATGCGGATGATGCCACCTGGAAAGAATGGAATGACCGGAATATTCGCTACATGGGAACCATCCAATCGACCGATGGATCCTTTCCAGGTAATCAAGGCCAAGCCTTCAGCACCGCTGGCGCGTTACTATCTCTAGCACTCAATTACCGTTATTTGCCAATTTACGAAAAATGATTTCCAGACTCTTCATTTCAATCATTGGATGGTTTCCGCTACTCGCACTTGCCCAGACAACGGATCTATTACGCTTCGATAATGGCGATCAATTACATGGCCAGTTCCAAGGTTTTGGCGAAGAGGGCTCTGTTCTCTGGGAACGCGATAAACCTGATGAAGATTCGATTAAATTTGTTTCATCCGATATTCGACAAGTCATCCTAAAATCCGGCAAGCCTGCACAATCACTTGCTAACTTATCTTATATAGGCACCTGCAACGGCGATAGAATTCAGGGCTCAGTTCAAGAAATCGACGATAACCGAATTTTTATCCAAACAGATTTTGCAGGTCTGTTGGAATACCCTAGAGATCAAGTTGAAATCTTTGCTCCAAATCCAATGGGTGGTCGTGTGCTCTATTATGGTCCTTTTGTTAAGACAGAATGGACTCAGAAAAATTACAATCATACAGCTGGCATTCCCATGGAGAAGAATGCGGAAGAAATTAAAAAAGAGTTCCCATTATGGGAGTTTTCTGGATCCGCGTGGTATTGGAATGATGCCATGACCGGCACAGCACTAACACGTGACAAAGGCATGACAGATCGTTCGATTTTGCAATTTGATCTCTCATGGAAAAACCGCCTTTCCGTAGCTGTCGGCTTTCACGCTGATCTCTCAATTCCGAAAAATGCAAAGCCATATCAGGAACAAAACGCTCGTAGCAATAATATCGCGTATCTTCCTTATATTTTCGGGTCCAGCTACGTTCTACATATCTATTCTAATTACGTTGTGCTTTATCGTGCAGGATTCAATGAAGAAGGATCACCGACTATGGAGCGACTCCAGTCGAAAAGCTCCATGCTAAGCCTCACGAATTCAGGTTCGGCAAAATTTGAGGTTCGCTGCAACCGCATCTCAGGAGAAATCATACTATTCGTTGACGGCAAACATATCTGCGAATGGGGAGAAAAATCATTTACTTCTGAGGACCAAGGAAATTCATCTGATGGATATAAAGGGAAAGGTTCAGGTTATGGCTTCATGGTCCAGATGGAAGAATCTCCATTGCGTGCTTCAGATATTATCGTTGCCGAGTGGAATGGCATGCCCGATTCAGCTCGAAGCCTGGATTCGAATGAATTCGATATCGTTCTTCTAAATAACGGTACAGATCGCTTTTCAGGGAAAATCAAAAGCATGAAAGACGGTAAAGTTAGTCTAACAAGCCGATTCGGTAACTTTTCATTCCCTATTGCAGAAATTGCGGAAATACGTTTTGCCAAATCTCAACTCAAGGTCGTTGACGATTCAACTCCTGAAGAATTCAAAGTTAGATTTTATCCACTAGGCCGTATCAGCGGACAAGTTATCTCAGGAGACTCGAAAAGTCTCCGCCTACTCAATACCGCGACTGGTGAAATCACTGTCGATCTTCATTCTGCCAGCATGCTGGATTTCAAATCGACCCAAAGCTACCTTGATGACTGGAATGTGGAGTTTTAAATTAAGCCTGTGCTACCTTTATCTCGTCACTCTTGGAAGTGGCGCCGAAGTTTCGTTTCTAGGTGATAGCAAAATTACCGGTGAACTAACTGAAATGGATGCAGAGGGGGTTGTCAGCATGACTACTCCATACTCAGATCAGTCTATTCGGCTAAAAGCTGATAAAATCGTTAAAATCTATTTTGGTAAGTCCGTTCAATTATATGACACACCACAACAAAACCTTACCCTGATCAATGGTGATTCCTTTCCCGTTGATATTCGTGGTTTAGATGAAAAAGCCTTACAAATTACTTCACCTATTCTAGGTGATTTAGATATTCCGCGTAAAATGATCCAATCATTTGAAATTGGAATATTTGCTAAAAAAAACATCTACAGCGGGCCTAATCAAATTAGTGAATGGCAAAACAGCACTGACGAAGTCTCCAAATGGGAAGTGATAAATGGCAGCCTAGTCGCCAGCGGTAACGGTAATATCTACCGCGACATGAAACTTCCTGAAAACTACTCAGTTCGTTTTAAGATAAGGTGGGAAGATAATCCAAATTTCCGTTTCTATTTTGGAGATCCAACGAATTATTCAGCTAAAGATACGAACCGTGGCGAGCCTGTGGATCGTTATTACATCCAATATGCTAAAGCAGGGATGGAAATTAAGCGCGAATCATCCAGTAAAACATCTGATAAAAAACGTTATTCAACTGTGGGTCTCATTCCAAGGTCTCCACAGGAGTTTGTAAAAAAAGAGTTATGGATTGAAGTGCGAGTAAACCGCAAGGGAGGGCGTTTGGACCTCTATCTGAACGATATATTAGAAGGTCGTTACGCAGATTCATCACCAGATGTTCCAAGTGGGACAACGATATCTTTTAGTGCCCAAGCAACAGATGATAATAAGCTTAGTATCTCAGAAATAGAAGTTTCAGAATGGGATATTAGCAGTGATAGATATCGCTCGGAAGAACGCAGCAACACAAAAGAAGATTCAGTAATTGGTCGTAATGGGGAGCGTTTTGGAGGGAGTTTGCTTTCCATTACCAATGGCGATAAGGGCATGGTCTATCGCTTCAAAAGCAATTACCAAGAGAGTCCTGAAGATCTCCCGGAATCTGAAGTTTCCAGTATCTATTTTGCAACGGTTCCAGATGTTAAATTCGAGAAGTTAGATGGATTGAATTTGTTTTTCCAAGGGCGTGGTAGCATCCAAATCTCAAAATGTATATTCAATGAGAGTTCTCTAAGCGTTACTCATCCATTACTCGGCGAAATCCAATTAAACCGCACCGCCATTTCACGTCTTGAACGCCGCTCAGTTACAAATCCTAAACCGTCAAAAGAAAAATGAAACCCATCCTTCTATTTGTTTTTCTGACAAGCTTTTGCTATGCTTCACAAGATACCGCAGTCGTTCGTTTCGCAAATGGCGATAAAATGAGTGGAAATGCCGTTGATCTGAATTTAGAAACGCTCACTTGGCAGTCAGAGCTACTGAAAGATCCGGCGCAGTTTAAAATAAGTCAAATTGTAGAGCTTCAGCTTCCTTCCAAATTTGATAGCAAGTCTGCTGGGGCTGATCATGAGGCCGTTCTTGAACTAACCAACGGCGATTCTGTAAGGGGACAACTCATCGGTTTAAATGACGATGAAATCCGCCTGAATACATGGTTTGCTGGAGAAATGGTTTTCACTAAACGGAATGTTAAATCGATCAATATATTTGGAAAGAGCGAGGTGATATACAGTGGTCCTTTCGGCTTGGAAGGCTGGACGATGAACGGAGAAGATGGCGCCTGGAAATTTGCAAACAATGAAATCATCTCAAGTAGCATTGGCGGCATTGGACGTGATCTCGATTTTACTGACGAAATCAAAATTTGTTATGACCTAAGTTCCAAAGGCATGTCGCATTCAAGACTCGTCTTTTTTACATCGGATCTCACCACGGCGAATCCAAAAAGTGGTTATGAAATCAGCTTCCAACTTAATAGTGGTATAGTGAGAATTAGACGTCTTAGTAACAATAGATCCTTAACTGGTAGGTCGATAGGGATTGCGATACAGCCGAATGAAACTTCTAGCATCGATATCCGAGTTAGTCGCAAAACGAAAAAGATAATGGTATTCGTTGATGAAAAACCGTGCGGGGTGTTTGAGGATGAATCTTTAGATAAAATGAATGGCAAAGGTTTAATGTTTGCCTCCGACACGAATGACGTTATTGCGATATCTAATATTTTGGTCACTGAGTGGGATTCATTCGCTGATGAATCCGCTAAAGAGGATTTGGAGGGGAACTTTCAAATCGATCGCGGTTTTCGAGTTCCTAATCCACCGAAATCTAAAGAACTACCAGAGGGAAGAATGATGCTTTCTAATCGTGATACTCTCGAAGGAGAAGTTATCGGAATTGAAGGTAAGATGATCAAAATTAAAACGCCTTTTACCGAAGTTATATTTCCAATTAATCGCATCAATAACATCGCACTTAAAAAAACAAATCCTATACCGACAGCGAGGCTCAATAACGGAGATGTTAAAGCGCTACTAGCTGATGGCTCTTCATTAGTTTTCAGGCTTGATAACGTAAAAAATGATAAACTCATGGGTTACAGTGATAACTTCGGTCGAGCAGAGTTTCTTCAATCTGCTTTCAAGCGAATTGAATTTAATCTCTATCCGAAATCGAGATAACGTCTGCACCGATGAGTTTTTCAGGGAATTGGAATTATCCAGCGGATCTGCCTGTAGTTGGTAAACGCCGTGAGTTGATCCATGCCATACGTAACCATCAGGTTGTGGTTGTCGTTTCTGATACCGGTTCCGGTAAAACTACGCAGTTACCGAAAATGGTAGCTGAAGCATTGGATTCCAGAGAAAAGAATAAAAAAACCAAACGTAGGCTCATTGGTTGTACTCAGCCGAGGCGGATTGCTGCCGTTTCTGTGGCAAAGCGCGTAGCAGAGGAGCTATCGGTTCCGCTTGGAGATTATGTGGGTTATCAGGTGCGCTTCGATGATCAGACCTCGCGACAAATGAGAATCAAGTTCATGACCGATGGTATCTTGCTTGCTGAGACCCAAGGAGATCGGAATCTCGAACGCGACGACGCGTTGATTCTCGACGAAGCTCATGAACGCTCGCTCAATATCGATTTCTTACTCGGTTACCTGAAATGCTTACTAGAAAACAGGCCCGATATGAAATTGGTTATCTCATCGGCAACGCTCGATGCTGGTGCATTTGCGGAGTTTTTTGGAGGAGATAAAACTCCCGTTATAGAAGCCGAGGGAAGAATGTTTCCTGTAGCTGAGTTTTTTCTGCCCGGAAATGATGATGAAGAAATTGCCGAGCATATCGGGCGAGGGGTGGACTATCTGAACGACATTGACCCCACAGGTGACGTCCTGATCTTTCTTCCAGGTGAACGAGAAATTCGTGAGACGACTGAATTATTGGAGGGCCGCAACTACCGTAATACTGAGGTTCTACCGTTATTCGCAAGACTCGGCATGAATGAGCAGCAGCGGATTTTTCAACCTGGAAATAAGCGTCGTCTAGTATTAGCAACGAACGTTGCAGAAACATCACTGACTATTCCACGTATCGCTTGTGTGATCGATTCTGGCTTGGCACGTGTCAGTCGCTGGAGTCCGGCCCGGGGCGTACAGCGCCTACAAATTGAGCCTGTCAGCCAAGCCAGTGCTCGCCAACGCAAGGGACGCTGTGGTCGAGTGCGCGATGGTATCTGCCTTCGGCTTTACGAAGAAGGTGATCTGCTAGATCGGTCTGAGTTCACCGATCCTGAAATCCGCCGTAGTTCGCTCGCAGGTGTTATTTTACGCATGAAAGCGCTCGGGCTGCCGGAGATTTCCGATTTTCCATTCATTGATCCACCGAATCCAAAAGCTGTTTCCGAAGGTTATCGCGCATTGCGTGAGGTCGGTGCGCTGGATCATGAAAAGCGGCTTACCGAGATTGGGCGTGAACTCGCGAAGTTACCGGTCGATCCGAGAATGGGACGAATGTTGATCGAGGCAAAACACGAGCGTTGTGAGGCCGAAGTGACTATCATAGTCGCAGGATTAGAAACCAGCGATCCACGTGAGCGGCCCACCGAGAAGAAACGGGAAGCTGATGCTGCCCATGCACAGTGGAACGATCCCGATA
>CAWUUP010000106.1:0-13597 GCA_963925255.1 uncultured Luteolibacter sp. | reverse complement strand
CAAAAAGGCTCTGCGGTGAAGGCAGAGAAATTGTAACTACCCATTCATTCTCATCTCGTTACGCGTGGCGCTCTACGGCGAGAGCGCCCAATCTCATGAGATCTTACCAGAAAGCGACAGGATCTTCCTGATTGAGCTGATATGCGCGAATGACGGATTGGTAGTAATTTTTAAACTCATCCATGCATCCTCATTGTAGGTATTGGTTGGGAATAGGGTGGTTGTCCAGAGCTGCGTTTAAGAATGGAATCGATGGATGGATCCTCGGTCACCTCGGCGCACTGGAAAAAGATTTTGCGGTTGGGGGGTAATTTTCACCACACCTCACTTAGCCAAGGCTCATTTCGCTTGGGCGGAACGAAGTGTAGTTATAGGGCGCAGAGAGTTAAATGAGCGAAAGATAACTTTGTATGAGCGCGTCTGGAGTCGCGCTTCCATTTAGAGGAGGGCTTCGAACGCGGCTTCGTCGAGGATCTCGACGCCGAGTTCTTTGGCTTTGTCGAGTTTTGAGCCAGCGGATTCTCCGGCTAGGAGGTAGTCGGTTTTTTTTGAGACGGAACCAGAAACTTTACCTCCGTGGGTTTCGATGATCGTTTTAAAATAATCGCGATCTTGGGACAGGGTGCCGGTGATGACGAACGTTTTTCCGGTGAAGGCAAGTTTCGGTGCTTCGGATGGCTTTGGAGAATGGTTGTTAGACTCCGGATTGATATTGAGCTCAGCAAAGCGTTGAAGTGTGTGTTGACCTGCCTCTGAGTGGAAAAAGGAATGGATGGATTCTGCAACCGCACGACCGACATCGCCGGTGATCGCATAAGGCTCTAGAATGGGGTTTTTCTTTTTCGCGTCGGCGCGGGTATCGTTGAGTAGCTCGGTCAAGATCTCTGAGTCTGGAATATCGGTTAGAAATTGGTGGAGTCTTGAAAGTTCTTTTGCAGCGGATTCGCCGAGTTGGCGGATACCCATGGCGAAGAGCCATTTGTTCAAGGGCTTGGCGCGTGCGGCATCGAGTGCTGCGATGACTTTCGCGGCGTTCTTCTCTCCGAAGCGGCGGGTTGCTTCATCGGTGCCTAGATTGAGGTTGGCTAAGGTTTCCTCGGTGAGGGAAAAAAGATCGAGCGGGCTTTTCGCGTGGCCGTGGCGGACAAGGGCGTCGGCGACAGTTTCACCTACGCCATCGATATCGAGCGCTTTACGTGCGGAGAAGTGCGAGATGGCGGTGGTGGCTTGCGCAGGACATTCGAAGTTGGTGCATCGCCATGCGACAAAACCATCTTCCTGTGTGATGGGCGCGTGGCAGGAGGGACATTTACCAGCGACGAAATCGTAGAGAGAGAAAGGCGGCTTGGTTGAATTCGGATCGATGACTTTGACGATGGCAGGAATGATTTCACCGGCTTTTTCAACGAGGACGGTTGCGCCGATGTAGATGCCTTTTTTGGTGATCTCGTCTTGGTTGTGCAATGTGGCACGGGAAACGGTTGAGCCCGAGATGAGAATGGGAGTGAGTTCGGCGACAGGTGTCAATACACCGGTGCGACCCACTTGGATGGAGATGGCGTTGAGTGTGGTTTCTTGTTGTTCAGGGAGAAATTTGAACGCCGCTGCCCAGCGTGGTGCTCGGGAGGTGGCTCCGAGTTGTTCGCGTTCTGCTCGGTCGATGACTTTAATAACGACCCCATCCGTGGCGTGGTCGATCTCTAGGCGATGGCTGCGGTAGAAGGCGATGCCTTCGAGGAGTTCATCGAGGTTTTCCGCGATGCGAATCGGTTGGTTGCGAGGAATAGAAAATCTATCTAACAGCTCGTGGAAATCAGTTTCGGAATCGAGATTTTCTCCATCGTAAGCGCCGAGGCCGTGCGCGAGGAAGGCGAGGGGGCGTTGGGCGACGACTTTTGGATCGAGTTGTTTGATCGTTCCAGCTGTGGCGTTACGAGGATTAGCGAAGGTGGGGAGGCCAGCTTCGTCGCGTTCTTCGTTCATAGCTGCGAAGGCGGAGTTCGGCATGAAGATTTCGCCGCGGACTTCGAGGATGGAGGGGAGCAGGAGTTGTTGGGCAGCAGGATGCAGCCCCTCCTTGAGGACTTGGAGGTCGATGGGGATGAGTTCGCCGTCGGAGGATTTGATGAGGTTTCCGGTGTGTGCGTCTGCTACGTCCACGCCTGTGACTGGGTGGAACCAGCGGTTGTGGCCTTTTGATTCGTAGCCTTGATCGAGGAACCAGTTGGCGATTTCCTCCGAGGTGGGCTCGGTGCCGTCCACGTAAGGCTGAGAAATGACGAAGGCGGGGCCTTGTTCGGTGAGGATGATGCCATGGAACCAGATGTCGTCACCGAAGATGTGGTTGCAGGCGATTATGTTTCGCAGGTAGCGAATGCTGCCCTGTGCTCCGAAGTTTGGAGGGAGGGTAAATTTGACGACGCGGTTATATTTTCCCGAGAAAAATACCGTGTGCTCGGATTGTCCGGCTAGTTTTTTCCAACTTTCTGTGAGGCGAGTAAGGCTCTGAAGGTCGAGGAGTCGACCAGTTTGAGCTCCCCATTCAAGAATGGATTCGGTTTCACGTCGGATCCGTTGCGCCACATTGTCTCCATGATTTCTTGCGGAGTCTTCTTGGAGCCTTCGAGCCAGGCTTTGTGGCGAGCCTTGCGAAGATACTGCGGGGAGAGCGGCATTTTCTGTTCGGTGTTCATAGCTGTTTTCATAAGGTAGGATGGATTCGAAGTCAACTCCGCTGGCGGGAGAGGAGTTTTTGTAATCGGCCGGTTCTTCGGCGAGGCCGTTGGAAATGGCGGCTTGTGGGGAGAAGACGATCTCGGGTTCGGTGGGTTGGGATGAAAGTGTTAGAGGAATGGTATGAATGGTGCGGACGTTTTGAGTGACATCATCGCCGGTGGTGCCGTCTCCGCGGGTGGCGGCGTATTTTAAATTGCCGTTTTCGTAGTATAGAGAAACCGCGACGCCATCGATTTTGGGTTCGAGGGTGACGGAGATATTTTCACGGCCGAGATTTTTTTGAAGTCGGCGGTAGAATTCAATGAGTTCGAAGTCTGACCTGTCGGGTTGCAAATCAGTCTCATCTATCAGACGGCGAACAAGCCGAACTTTATCCCTCAATGAATCTGGAATTTTTGATTCATCGAACGATTGCCCGCTTAATTTATTGATCCAACTGGAAACGAGCTGACAGATTTCCTCTTTCCATTCGAACACATCATCGATGCTGAGCATAGCGACGGGATGGGTGACTTGGGAGAATCCTTCGAGGGGTTTGGAACCGACGCGTTGGGTGGGCGAGTTTAGATCGGCAAGGTGCGGGTGCTTTTTTTCCAACTCTTCTAGCTTGCGGAAGAGTTTGTCGTATTCAGCATCCGAAATCTCGGGCTCGGCTTGGGTGTAATACAGCTGGTTGTGGTGATCGAGAAGTTGACGCAGCTCCGCCACGCGTTTTTCGGGCGCGGGGGTGAAGGAGAATAGGTCAAGCTCGTCGGACATGCAGGGGTGAAACTTCAAACTTTAAACATTAAATTTCAAGGAAGAGTTGTAATGTTGAAAATTGAATATTTGATTAAAAAGTGGAAATGGTCATCAAGTAGGCACTCGTCTCTAAATAATCCTCCTTGTATTAAGGGGTTTTTCTCCATCTTGTGATTTGGTTTTTTGCTTTAGCTTACGATTGGTTGTTTGCTGTTGCCGAGGCTTCGGCGGTTAAGAGGGTGCGACCCCGACGATATAGGGGGCAGGCGGGAGTCATGGGTTCCATGGGGTTCTTGTTACGATGGGGTTTGACGGGAGAGAGCAGGAATTGCACGTTGGGGGTGTTGACTGCTGTGAATTACAAAATTGGTAACGAGAAGTTGGTGAAGGTGCTGGATAATGCATCGACCCACTTGCGTGGTTTATTGGAAAAACAGGGCCGGTCGGATGGGGCTTTGCGGATTGCGGTGATTGGTGGTGGTTGTTCTGGGTTGCAGTATAAGATGGATTTGGTGGATGGGCCGCGGGATAGAGATATTTTAGTTCCGAGCAATGGAGTGAATGTGGTGATCGATCCGAAGAGCGCGTTGTTTGTGAGCGGTAGTGAATTGGATTTTTCTGATGATCTACAGCAAGGTGGATTCAAGGTGAGTAATCCAAATGCGGTAGTGACTTGTTCCTGTGGGGAGAGTTTCGCGGCATAGGGTAGAAAGATTTTTAACCACGAATTACACGAATGATCACGAATCCTTAATGATGAATGGATTTGAAACATTGGGGTTGAGGGTTGGGTTGGTGTTTTCTGATGAGGAGATTCGTAATGCGTTTCGTCAGAGGGCGGCGGTGTTGCATCCGGATTCGGGTGGGGAGGAGCAGGAGTTCGCGAGGTTACAGGGAGCGCAGGAGATTTTATTGAGCCCGGCGAAGCGGATGAAGGCCTGGATGTCAGTGCGTGGGATCGAAGCGGACGCGAGAGGTCAGATCGAGGGAGGATTGATGGATCTTTTTCAGAAAGTTTCTGAAGTCGGCGCTGCGGCAGAGTTATTGATTCGAGAGGATGCGGGTGCAAAATCGGCTTTGGTGAAAGCGATGGCGGAGGTGAAGTTAATCAAGCATCGGGAGTTGGTGCAGGAGTTGATAGAAATTGTTGTTTCAGAGCTCAAGCAACGGACAGAGAAGTTTCAGCAAGTTGAGGAAGGTCAGATCGATCCCGGAACCATCATGCGTGACCTGATTTTTCTGGAGAAATGGCGCACTACCCTCAAAGGGATTTATGGTCGCTTGATGTGAGCGGAATCACTGACTAGCAGGCCGCAAAGATGCGGGAGGATTGTCTGAGGCACGGGAGTATTCAGAAGTTTTACTTAGATACACCATAGTCGCTGAAACAATGACAATCGCCATGATGACGAGGGCGGTAAAAAGCATGAACACAGTGTTTTTCATGGGATGAAGATGTGGCGAAATGAGAGGAAGAGGCGAGGTTAAAATATATTACAGTTGGGTGACAGGATGTCCCTTTCGACCTAATGCCCCGACAGGTCGGGGCAGCCACATTGCAGATCAAGGTTTAGTGAGCACAGCGGCGAAGGCGCCGTCGGTGTGGTGATCGATGGGAGTGATCTGTATGGTTTTCACTAAACGAAGGTTATTTTTTTCCGCGAAGGCGGTGACGAGATCGATGTTTTCCGCTTCTTCGATGGAGCAGGTGGAGTAGATAATACGACCTCCGGGCTTGAGGCAGGGGAGGGCGTTGGTGAGGATGGAAGTTTGGATTTCGGTCAGTTGGTCGATATCGGTGGTTTGGAGCCTCCAGCGGACATCAACCCGGCGGCGAATTACACCGGTGTTAGAGCAAGGAACATCGAGAAGGATGGCATCGAAAGCTCCATGGAATTTTTCGGGTGCGGGTTCACACCAGTCGTGGACGGAAACTTCGTCGGCGGTGATGCCGAGGCGCGCGAGGTTATCCTCAAGGCGGGGAATGCGTTTTTCGTTCGAGTCTGTGCAAGTGAGGCCTTTGCCGCCGCCGAGGGCGGAGGCGATGAGAAATGCTTTACCGCCGGGTGCCGCGCAGGCATCGAGGATTTTTTCGCCGGGTTTGGGTTTGAGAAGTTCGACGCAATGGCGAGTGGCGGGGTCTTGGATGTAGAGGTTCCCTTCAGCAAGAAGTTTAGTAGGAATTTTTCCATCTAACAAAAAGTAGTCAGGAGCGTGCTCGCAGGGCGTTCCGGGGATTTCGGCATCGGTTGGGATGAGGGGATTGAGTCGGAAAAACGTTTCGGCGGGTTGGTTGTTCCACTCCATGATGGAGAGGGCTTTGGCTTTTCCAAAAGATTTGCGCCAGCGGTTGTAGAGCCAGTCGGGATGGGAGTGGAGGACTGGGGTAGAAAGGTCATCGAGTTGTTCGAGCAAGCGTTTGCGGTCGGTGATGGCTTTGCGCAGGACTGCATTGATGAGAGGACGGACGCTGGTTTTTCCGGCTTCCACAGTTTCGTTCACAGCGGCGTGGTCGGGGATGTTGAGGATGAGGATCTGGCAGAGGCCAACGCGGAGGATGTCGCGGGTATCAGCGTCGAGTTTGCCTTGGCGGAGTTTGCTAATCCAGTGATCCAGTACGCGGCGGTGGCGAAGCACGCCAAACAGGATGGCTTGAAGCAGTCCGCGGTCGGAGGAGGAAAGCATGCGTCGTTGGGCGTGGCGATCGACCAAAGTTTCCGCGTAGTCGTGGCCTTTCGCCCATGCTCTGAGTGCGGAGACGGCGGCTTGGCGGACGTGGAAGTTCTTAGCGGGCATTATGGAAAAGTATAAATTTTAAACCTCAATGAACAAGAGACTCATCTAACAAGACATCCATGAGTTCTTGGGAGAGAAAGTCTTGTCCGTGTATGATGTGGTCGAGGAGAGGGACTTGGGTTAAGGATTCGATGATTCCCTTGTTGGTGATCATCGGGGTGTCCATTTCGTCTTCGAGTTGGTTGAGAATGATGCCAGCGCATTTCAGGCCTTTGGCTTGGATGGCGGCTAGGGTGAGGAGGATATGGTTGAGAGCGCCGAGTCGGTTCGCTGCAACGAGAATAACTGGGAGGTTGAGATCCTTTGCTAGATCCGATACGAAATAATTTTCAGTGATCGGCACTTCCCAACCACCTGCACCCTCGACGATGACGGGATCGTATGTTTCCGAGATCGCTTGGTAAGAAGCGAGGATCTCGGCTGGGTCTATGGTTTTGTTTTCTAGGAGAGCTGCGACGTGTGGGGCGACGGCGGATGAGAAATGCAGTGGGTTCACTTCGTCGAGTGAAAGATTTCCAGATGCTGCGGCGAGGATGACGGCGTCCTCACGATCTCCACAGGAAATGGGTTTAAAGCCGACGGCATATTTTCCCTCGGCGCGAAGCGACTCGACCAAGAGCTTGGTGATGTAGGTTTTGCCGACGCCGGTATCTGTGCCTGTAATGAAGAAATTCACTGCTGTGCAGGGAGCTTGGGTGATGAGTCGCGGTCAAGCATAGAAGCTAGATTACGAGCGGATTGTGAAGTTTAGCCGAAGGTTTGCAGAAAACCGACCTCGAGGGCGAGGGGTTCTGAGGCGTTGGTTTCGAGAGTTTGGCGGAGGCGTTCAAGGGACTCCAAGCGTTGACTGATCTTAAGGATGCTTTCCGAATCGGCGATGGTTTTGAGGAGGGGCTCGGAGTCAGGGAAATCCAAACCGCCAGCGTTGTTTTTGATCCGGATGATATCAGCGAGCCATGCGAGAATGACATCGAGGTAGCGGCCGCGTGCTTCAAGGTAATCGGCTTGGGCGGTAGCGTCGTGGAATTCCTCGCGATTTTTTAGCCAGGTCCCATCGGTCGCATCTTTATAAGCGGCGGATTCTTCTTTGGCGGTAGCTTTGGCAACTGCCTCGACTTCGGATTTCTTGGCTGCGAGGAAATTGGTAAATACGGTCTTGAGATGAAGAGCGGTAATGGGATTACCGAAGCCTTTTTTCGCGGCCTCGTTTAAGGCAATGACCAGTTCCTCGCCTCCATCGAGATCTAGGCTACGACCTCCGAGGAGATTTACCTGTATGCAGCGAGAAAGGATAGTGGGAAGTAAACGCTGGGGTTTTGTGGTTAGTAGTAGGAGGAGAGTCTGATCTGGCGGTTCCTCTAACGTCTTTAGAAAAGCGTTCTCGGACTTTTCGTTCATGCGGTCGGCATCGACGATGACGCCAACTTTAGTTTCTCCCGCTGGAGCGGCGAGTTGGAGGGTGCGTTCGAGGTTACGGATGTCCTCGATCGAGATTTGACGGCTTTTAGAACGTGGGCGGATAATACGCACCCATCCGTTTTCTTGCTCGTCGAGAGGGACAATTTTTTCTTCGGTCGGCTCGCCAAATAGATCTATTCCACCGCTATCGGTTGTTCCGTTGACGAGAGAAATGAGGCGTGAGGCGAGTTGTTCTTTACCGCTGCCAAGAGCACCAGTGATCAAGAAAGCGTGGGCGAGTCGTTGGCGCTCGTGTGCAGATTTGATGAGTTCAAAGGATTTTTCGGCGGTATGGGACACGGCTGGAGGATGAGAGAAGCCGGAAAAGGTTGCAAGCCGTCATCTACGCTGAATTTTTATTACGAGAGTTTTCTTAAATTTTCTTTGCGCAATTCCCGGGCTGAGATAGCTTTGCCATCGACTGCTGTGTTCGACTGTTTTGGAAGCATGCCCGGACCGATGTATTAAATTACGGGATCACTATCCGATTGGCCATTGTCATGCCTTCTTAGGAAGACATGCAACCCTTTGGACGATCCCACTTGTTGAGCAAACGGAACGTGGCTCATAGCTCCAAGGACGGCACAGCGGTTTTCTTTTTCTTCCAGAGCTTGAATTATTCGCTTAGATAATCACGTTTGAGTTTACATGAAAGTTTACCTCTCAGTCCTTTGTGTTAATTTAATCGGCTTATGCTTTTTTGCCGTTACCACATGGGCCGAGCCTGAAAAGGATGGAGTGGATAAATGGATCCATGATCTAGCCTCGGAAACGTTTCAGGTGAGGGAGAAAGCTTCACAGGAATTGTGGAAACTGGGTGAATTAGCCTTGCCTGCCCTGCGTGAGGCGCTTTTGTCCAACGATCCAGAAGTGGCGATGCGTGTCAGAGACGCGATCTATAAGGTGGAGTTAAGAATTAACCAAGATACATCACCGAGAATTTTATCGCTTATCGAGTCCTACAAAAAAGCATCATCCGAACAAAAGCTGGGTTTGCTCAATGAGCTAAGGGAAGAGAAGGCGTATTTTCAGTTATTGAAACTCTTTTCGATGGAAAATCCTGAGGAGCAGGGAGAATTGGCATCAGTGGTGCAGGATGTTGCAATGTATGTGGCGAGGGAGGCAGTTGCTGCAGATGATGTGAAGCAGGCGATTGAGCTACTGAGGATGGCTCCAGTAAAACACACCGAGCGCATGGCATTGGCTTGTTTGTATCGGGGCATGGGTCAATTGGATCAAGAGTTCGCAAATTTGAACCCTCCTCAAAATGTCAGTCCTGTAATTTGGAAAGGATATTTGCTTCGAGCAAAAGGGGACCTGAATGGTGCGATTGAAAATGCTGAGCAAACAAAGCAGCTTCAGTTATTAGCTGGGTTAAAAGTGCTGAAAGGAGATCCGATTCCATGGCTTGAGCTGAATAATGCACCGGGTTACCGGCCTCAGAGTCCGCAGCGTGCCGCACAGGCATATATTGATATCGCTTTGAAGCGTTGGCGCGGTGAGGAAGTTAATAAAAAAGATTATGATTCACTCATCAAATCTCTGACTGCAAAAAGTCGATTAGAGAGAAATCTTGCGATGAGCTCACTGGCATCGCTGGGTAAGTTTGATATCGTGGAAAAAGCTCAGAATTTAGAAAACCCAACCTTAGCTTACCTTTATTACCTATCTCGAGAAGAGATTGATAAGGCATTGGAAGTTCTTGGTTTAAATCCAACTAAGCCTGATTATAAAAAATGGGTTAAGGCTCAATTCGACGATATTAAAAGCGGAGAATCCTCGGAAACGGTAATCCTTAATATGGCGCTTGTGGCAGCTTTTATGGAAAAGAGAGGTCTAGCAAAAGAGCTTAATGAAGCTTTCAATGAGCCGCTTACAGCACTTCAAAAAGACAATCAGGAAGTTTATTGGGAGGTGATATCAAAGCTTTTTATGGGTGATATCGGAGCACCGCATTTCGCAATGGAACATGCAGCAAAATGGGCTGGTGAAGATGTGGACCGTTGGGGTGAAGTTTTCTCCTCTGCACTTGGTGAGGAGGAAATCGTGAGGGAATGGTTAGTTTGGATCCGTGAAATCGATCCAAAGATGAAAGAGAGAGAGGTGTTAGAGGTTATGTTGGCGATTTTTAAAATGAGCAGCAATCCCGGTGAGCTACGTGAAATATGGATGAATCGGGCATGGAAGATCGTGCAGAACGAGAAGAACAAAGATTTGAAGGTGCAATACGCGCGGCGCATCATGAAGCTGTGCATCCAGCAACAAGATGTTTTGAATACACTTAAAGCTTGGGATATGCTGGATGAAGAGCAAAAAGCTTCAGCTAAATGGGGTTCGATTGATATGTATCTGACCGCGGCAGGGCGCTGGGAAGATGCGGCAAATATATTGCTTAAGTTTACCGAAGGGAAAAAACATGGTTCTCCAGAGATCCATGCTCATTTAGCTGCGACACTGCGCCGCGCAGGTATGGAAGAGAAAGCAAAAGAACATGAAGAGATGGCTGATAAGTTGTGTCTGGGGTCCTCTGCTAGCTCGATGCGCATTGGTGCATATTATGTTCACGGAGGTGATCTGGATCGTGCTGATATGTGGTATCAGCGTGCTGCGATTGAGGCAGATCCTTCGGACGGTGAGTTTCTAACAGCTTTAGAAAAATGCTCAGAAAAATTTGTTCGTAATAGAAATTGGAAGTTAGCGTCTTCTTCTCAAGAGGTGATTGTTCACATTCAGGCTTGTGAACAATATCGGGATAATTCGTTAGCGGAATTCGCGAAGGCTAGGATGAAAGCTGACCTCGCTAGAGCGATGTCAATTTTACCTGAAAACAAAGATAGAGCGATGCAAACTTTGAGAGCTATTCATGAAGATTTCATGTCTGATGGGATTCTCGCAGATGACTTTTTTCCAGCCTTGAGAGAGGCTGGAATGAACAAAGAATTGGAAGCTTGGTTTGCGGAGTCTTGGAAGCTTCTGGCTGGAGTTATTGAGAAATATCCTAAATCACATAATTCTCGCAACACGGCAGCGTGGTTTGCATCGCGTGCTGGAATTAAACTTGCGGAAGCAGAAAAATATCTCACGGAAGCGCTCAATATGGCACCGGAACAAGCGGCATATTTAGATACGATGGCTGAGTTGAAATTTGCCCAAGGCGACCGCAAGGCTGCATTGGAATGGTCTCAACGCTCGGTTTGTTTCGCTCCATTTGAGGACGCGATACGCTCCCAACATGAGCGATTCTTGAACGCTCCTTTGCCAAAGAATTAACTTTAGGCGTAATCCATGTGAGTTTTGAGTTGTCTGTGAGCTTGATTCACGGACAACTAGTTTCCGATGAGCGACACATTAACCGCAGAACCGATTCGTATATTATTTTTAGGCGATATCGTGGGCGAGCCGGGTCGTCAGGCCGTGATCAAAAACTTAGCTGAGATTCGTGAGCAGCATAAAATTGATTTTGTGATCGTGAATGGTGAAAACTCTGCGGGAGGGAAGGGTATCACATCGAAAATTTGTATCGATCTGCTGCGTGCAGGCGCTGCGGTAATTACCACCGGGGATCATGTTTGGGATCAGCAAGAGATTGTGGATTATTTTCCAACTGAACCGCGATTATTGAGACCGATCAACTATCCGGAGGATACTCCTGGAAACGGTAGTGTGGTTTTAGCTACTGAGAAATGCAAAGTAGGCGTGATTCAAGCTCAAGGCAGAAGTTTTATTCAGCCGCCTTTGGATAATCCGTTCGTCTTGGCAGAGAAGGAAATCGATCGATTAAAAGAACAGGGTGTGAATGTGATCGTTTTGGATTTTCATGCCGAGACGACTTCCGAAAAAATTGCGATGGGGCGTATGCTAGATGGGAAAGCGACCTTGGTGGTCGGCACCCATACTCATGTCCAAACGGCGGATGAAACGATTTTCCCAGGTGGCACCGGGTATCTAACTGACGCGGGAATGTGTGGACCCGAGGAATCGGTATTAGGGCGTTGTGTGGAATCTGTGGTCTGGAGATTTAAGACAGGGATGCCCACGCGGTTTCCTATTGCAAAAGGTGCTGTGAAGCTCTGCGGAGTGATCGTTGCAGCAGATCCGACTACTGGAAAATGTCTCGAGATCGAGAGATTTGCGTTAACAGTAGATTAAAAAAAGAGGCGGATTAACCTCCAATTTCAGTTCGACCCGTGAGTTGAGCTCCTTCTTCCATGGAGAAAACCTTGGATTTGATATCACCAGTAATTTTGGACTTATCTTTAAGTTCGCAGCGATGTGAGGTGATTTTACCTTCGATTTTACCGAAGACCTTAACCTCTCCGGCAGTTATATCACCTTTAATTTGAGCGTTCTCGCCTATGGTTACCTTGCCTTTGTCTGAAGTGATTTCACCTTCGACTTTTCCATCAATGATCATGTCATTCGAAAAACGAATGGAGCCGATGATTTCAATTCCGGTGGAGAGGACGTTGGTAGCATTTGACATAGCGGTGAGAATGCAAGCAGACGCTAGGTTAACTGGCAACTGGAAAGAATTATGAATGATGGTGGAATTTACTGCTGCACATTTCGTAATTATGCATTAGTGATAACTTCATTCATTGAAATCCTATGCCGCGAGTCACCATCACCGTCCTTGAGAAATCCCCCCAGCCTTATCGTTTTGATCTTAAGCGAGAGGTCGTAAATATTGGACGCAACCATGAAAACGATATTGTAGTCGGTTGTGGATCAGTCTCTGGGAAGCACGCGGAAATGCATCGGGTAGTGGGTGGATATGAATTGATCGATGTTGGATCGACTAACGGAATCAAGATTGACGGTATTCGCCATAAAAAGGTGATCTTAGATACGGGGATGGTAGTAAAACTAGGAGATGTAGAATTCGGATTCACTCTCAGTGAAGATGAAATTTCCAAACTGGCCTCTGAGGTTCAGCTAGTTGAATTGCCTGTGGCTGGCTTTGACGATGACGACTCCAAAAAACCGACTTCAAAAGCCGCGGATAAGGACGGAGACGAGGCTAAGTATTCAGAATCCAAAGCGGCTACGATTGGATCTGGCTTTCTCTTATTCGCTCTTATCGCTGTCGCTGCTGCCTTTTTGTATGGATCAAACGCGAGACATGAAAAAGATACTGGTGAAAGCTTACTGAAAGCTGTGGTCAATAAAGAAGATGTCAAAAAAGACGCGCCAACTGAGGTCCAAGATAAGACCGATCCTGATTCTAAGTGAATGATCTTCTGATCAAACGTTGAAACGGAACTCGATCACATCGCCGTCCTTAACGACGTATTCTTTACCTTCGATGCGGACCTTGCCTGCCGTTTTTGCCAGGGCTTTGGAACCGGCAGCGACGAGATCGTCATAATGCACGATTTCCGCAGCGATGAATCCGCGCTCAAAATCAGTGTGGATGACACCTGCGGCGGCGGGAGCTTTATCGCCCTGTGTAATAGTCCACGCACGGGTTTCCTGAACGCCTGTGGTGAGGTAGGTGCGAAGACCTAGTAAGTGGTAAACTCCGCGTATGAGGCTGGAGACACCGGAATCCTTTACTCCCATGTCGGCAAGGAATTCGGCGGCTTCTTCGTGCGATAAATCCGAGAGTTCTTCCTCAATGCGTGCTGAAATGACCACAGCTTCTGCTCCCGAGTGTTCTGCGGCAAATTCCCGAACCTTCGCGACTTCAGAATGGGAGTCGGGGTTTTCAACGGCGGATGCCAGTTCGTCTTCGGCAACATTACAGGCGTAAATGGTGCGTTTGGAAGAGAGGAGAAAAAATCCTTTAACAATCTCCAGGTCATCTTCGGAGAAGTCGATGGTCAATGCAGGTTTACCTTGATCGAGGTGGGGCATGATAATGTCG